>JAGWRJ010000053.1 GCA_028869725.1 Alphaproteobacteria bacterium
ACATCTTCCGGGGCAACCCATAAAGTAAGAATTCCGTCCGCCGTTACCTGTGGCGTGACTGCGTTTTCTCCGACCAAAGAACGGAGTTCGTCGCCAATGGAGGTGGTGGCAGAGGACAAGGTTTCGTGTTGACGGGCAACGCTGAGCATCATCAGATTTCGTCCACCGGGCGAAGCGTTGTCGCGCGTTGTCTTTCCGCGCGATGGAGGTCGCGTTGGGAGGGCAAGACCGCACGCGTTGTTTCCTGCGGGCCTACCACCCAACTGAGAGGTCGCCGCTCGGTTCCGACAGCCTTCTGAAGCAACAACAGTCCTTGCTCAAACGCGTCTGGTCGAGGGGGGCAACCGGGAACATATACGTCAACCGGAAGAAATTTATCTACACCCTGCACCACGCTGTAGATGTCGTACATTCCGCCGGAATTTGCGCAGGAGCCCATGGAGATCACCCAGCGTGGCTCCATCATCTGCTCGTAAAGTCGAAGAATCACTGGAGCCATCTTGATGAAGACGGTTCCAGCGACCACCATTAGGTCCGCCTCGCGTGGCGTGCCGCGGATCACCTCCGCGCCGAATCGCGAGATGTCGTACTTGCTGGTCAGGCTCGTTGCCATCTCCACGTAGCAGCAGGAGAGCCCAAAATTGAACGGCCAGATCGAATTGCTTCGCCCCCAGCCGACAAGGTCTTGAAGCCGTGAAAATACGACGCTGCGCTTGACTGCGTTTTCTGTCGGATCTTCGCCCGGCCGCACGAGTTCAACAAGGGCGTTGCGCTGTACAAGAGGTGACGGCATTAAGAGCGCTCCCGTTCGCCCGCGCTCCGGTACCAATCAAGCGCACCCGTGCGTAAGAGATAGAAAAATGTCGCTAGCAGGATCCCGGCGAAAATGAGAGTTTCTATATAGCCGGGCCAGCCCAGTTCGCGGCCGGCGACCGCCCAAAGGAAGAGAAAGACCGCTTCAAGATCGAAAGCAACAAACAAGGCTGCCACCAGAAAAAACTTCACCGACACACGAGAATGTGCCGAACCTTGAGAGACGATGCCCGACTCGTATTGCGAACCTGTTGCGGGCTCCCGGTGACGCTGTCCCAGGACATAGGAGAGGCCCAGCATCACCGTGACAACGAGGAGAACCGCCACAAAGTAAACAGCCAAGGGCCAGATTGTCATCAGCAATCCTCCTCTCGTCCTGCCACTTGTCGGCCCGGAGCCTGCCCCGTGCGGACCGGCAGCGCCCATCATTTACGAAAACCTGCAATTCCGCACATGCAGATCGGGGCCCAACGGTGACACTTTGCGGCACTTACACGTTGAACTAGGAACTCCTTACGCCGCAATGCCAACACAATCAGCTTCACTAGGATGGTCGTGCTGCGCAATAGGCTTCCTGTCACTCGGATGAGTACGGATGACACATCCTTTCGACGGCACCACTTTTTGAGAGACTCATCTTCCGATACTTCGTTCTGAGATATTGACTGCAGCGAGTGCATGCCGAAGGGATTTTCGATCGAACTGCAGAATTCCGGCGCCTCGATGCGGACGCTTCCTTTCTCCGCTTCGAGTCTGGCAATCACTGTCTCCACGTCAACGTCCTTTGCAGCACACGCCTCGGCGAGCGGCTTACCTCCTCCACAGCAAAACTCGATTTTGAACTTCTCGAATACGCGGGACGGATGTTGGCTGCGATTGCGCGATCTCACAAAACGGTTTATGTTGCGGCTGTCATCATTTCCTCCATTAAGCATGGGCAATGTCAGTGTCGCGGCAGGAAGCAACTGAAATAATGTGATGCCAATCACAATTTTGAAGACGGACGTACTAATCACAAATATTGCCGCAAGGTGGATGATGTAGTAGATTGGGCAAGCTGGTCAAACAAGAGTGGCTGATGACTGTGCCTGTGGTGAGCAACTGTTGGCGTCGGAATTGACTCTAACCGCATGCAAGCACTATTCATCTGCACACTCGCTCTTCGGAATTCAGGCGTCTTGTCGCAGAGCCAGACGTGTTGTACAAATTGACGTGCGTCCCTAAACGGCGGCCGAGAGAAGTTCCATATCAATGGATCTCTCCGCCGGATTTCAAGGATTGTCGCTTCGATTGCATCGATAACGACCGTGAAAACCTTTTGCGTCATCTCCGCGCAGCTGCTGAACCAACGTCGATGGGCAGGCACTGTCTTTGTACTACTGATCCTGTTTTCTCCAAGGAACTCGGCTGGGCTATCCCCTGTCACATCGCCTGTTCCTGACAATCAGCAGGGCTCAGCCTCCCACGGCGAGGCGTTGTTCACAGGGAAAACTCCCTTCCACAATCGTGGCCCCTCCTGCATCTCCTGCCACAGCATTGCAGGTATCCCTGCTCCCAATGAAGGGGCGGTGGGACCGAACCTGACGGATGCTTACGCCAGGCTTGGCCCGTTCGGAGTCCAAGCGAAAATTCAATCGCCATTTTCAGCCGTGATGGCCGCTGTCTACGGCCAGCATGTGTTGCTTCCTGAAGAGCAGATGGATCTCCTGGCATTTCTCAAGCAGAACGGGACGCCGCCAGGAACACAGGGAGGCACCTCAGTGAACGAGATTCCGCCGGGCTCCTCCGCTCGTGGCGAGTCATTGTTTATGGGAAGAACTCATTTTCTCAATCGAGGTCCTTCCTGTATCTCCTGCCACAGCATTCGCGGACTCCCATTTCCGAATGGAGGGACGTTGGGGCCCGACCTGACGCTTACTTACGAGAAG
>JAGWRJ010000626.1 GCA_028869725.1 Alphaproteobacteria bacterium
CCACCTGGCCCCAGCGCGGCCCATATCTCAAAGGAAAAATCCACCTCTACGTCGGCACCGCGGACACCTTCTACCTCAACGAATCCGCCCGCCTCCTCGACGCCGTCCTCACCAACCTCCACGCCGACGCCCACTTCACCTTCCGCAAAAACCGCACCCACTTCGACCTCTACGAACAAAACGGCGACCGCATGGCCCTCCTGGACACCATAGCCGCCCAGATGTACCTGACCGCCTACCCGAACGCCAAAAAATGGAAACCCCTGGCTGAGGTCAAATTCCCATAACCCGCCATCTAGGGTTACACTGCCTTGTCTCCACTTTGAAGCTTCAAGTTACGCCTACGATGCAGGGCTCACACTTATGACGCACTCCGCCACAAATGGACATTCAGAACCGCTGAGCCTATGTCCGATTACCGCCCCAAATAGAAAATCGAACACGGTCGATAAGAGTCGCTGTCACCCCTCAAGCCCTGAGCCCGCGACGGCAATGGGTAAGCTGGCAAGTGTTTACTCTTCACTGACAGAACCGGTGGATCTAACTGTTGCGAATGGATTCATGTTTGTGACATCGGGATTGTTATATACGGGGGGTGGTGCAATTGCTGTAGCGGGATGTGCCGACGCACCTGCTGATCTTGTGACCTGCTTGCCCTCACTTGGCGCCGCAGGAGTCGCATTCACGGGTGCTACTATTTCCGCGAAAGCAGGGATTGACACATTTGAAAGCGTTACGTTGCCAGCTATCAAAGAGTGGGGTTGTCCCGGATAAATTCCAACGAACGGAGGTTGCTGTGCAAATGGCTGATGGACAAATTACTTTTTCAAAATGGATACTTGTGTCTGTTTCCACCTATGCTGTATTTGCCTTAGTGGCCATCGGTCTCGGGGCGCTAGCTTTAAACATCCCTGCGCAAAATCTTATTTTGCCCTTTGGGCTAATAATGTTGGCGGGCGTTGTTGCTTCAGGGATGGTTTATTGGGCTCGGCAAGTTCTCAATGAACCGAAATCCTGGGCAATCCGCTTTGCCTTGAGCGTTTTTGTATTTTCGTTATTGTTTATGTCCGCACTGATATTCAGCGCGTCACGAAATGGTTTCATCCCAAGAGGTTCTGTACTGCTTGACGTTAGTTCGTTTGCTTTTCCAGGCTCTGCGATTGGAGCAATCGTTGTGTATTTCATGGCTCGGAACCGGTCCAACACGCAAAGATATTAAGCCCCAAATAATGGGCCGCAATCGCCTCAATGCACGGCGCTTCGGAGGGCCGCTGCTCAAGCTGGCGATGTCCTTCAGAGCACATCTGAAGACCTCGGAATGATAGCAGCGGGTGGCGGATTAGCCACCGTCCTGAGCGGCGTCGGGGAAGCCCCGTCCGGAGGTCTCGACACAGGTCTTACATTGACTGCCGGATCTGTTACAGCTTTTTCAGCGGATGCTGGATTCTTTTCAGGATTAGCTGCTGCCAGTCTGCACTCGTTCGCCAACGGCAATTTCGGTGCTCTCAACGGCTTCAACGTTGCGAGGCTCGCCGGTCTTGCCGCCACCATGGAAGCGGGCAAGATTCCCTTCGTCGGACGCTTTGCGGAGAGCTTCGGATATGCGGCGGAGCAGGCTTGGAGCATTCAACAGGAGGCGCAGGCGGTATGTACTCAATGACCATTCCTCCCGAGGTACGCCAAAGGTTTTATGCATTGCGCGCGTCGGCTGCTGCTCTGATTGTATTTGCCGTCGTGGCTTTCCTTCTGCGCCCCAACGAATTCTGGGTTGAGTCGCTTGGTTTCCTCGCAATTCTGGTCAGCGTTTGGCTCGTCCGGCGTTCTAACGAGTATGTCCGGAGAGCGCGGGGGCAAGTAAGCGTGAAGTGGTCGCCGACTGAACGCGCTAAACAAATCGGGCCGCTCTCGTGGGCGCTCACAGGAGCCTCTTTGGTGGCGTGTGGCATCTTCTATGTCGTGATGTATCTGGATGCCCTCCACGGTGGAAAAGAGGGATGGCCTGCATATGCATTTGGTGGGGCCGCAGTTGCACTCGCTTTAACCACGGGAACCATCGCCGCCAAGCTGTTTCGGTGATTATCACGGAGCGGCCCTGGGCGGGTGGCCCATGTCTGGAAGTAAGAAAAAAAAGAGGGTGCCCCATGTCTCGCAGAGACATGGGTTAAAAGTCTACGGACCGATAAACCCAAGTCCCACCGATAAAAACCGGGTTACGATGCTTCCATGCCGAACTCTCTCGTCCGGTACCAGCAAACCGGCAACCTGCACTTCGTAACCTTCAGTTGTTATCGAAGGCAACCACACCTCGGACACCCGGACGCAAAAAGCCTCTTCGAACACTCACTCGAAACCATGCGCCTTCGATACGACTTCTTCGTAACCGGATACGTCGTCATGCCCGAGCACGTTCACCTGCTCCTCAGCGAACCGCGCAAGGCAATCCTGGCAAAAGCCCTGCAAGCGCTCAAGCTCTCCGTGGCGGTTCAGCGGCGCGAACGCCCCTTCTGGCAAGCCC
>JAGWRJ010000627.1 GCA_028869725.1 Alphaproteobacteria bacterium
CCGTTTGCACTGTCTTTGTGTGGTGCGGACGCAGAAGGTGCAGACGCCATTGTGCGCGGCTCGGCCGGTGGCTTTGGTATCAGCGACGGCTGGCAGGACTTCCATAACAATGGCCGTATGAGCTGGTTCTACGAGCACGCAGGACCAGGGTGTGTTTCGCTCATGGGTGAACTGAAGTGCGATGGAAAGCTTGCATTAGGCTTCTCTACCAGTCGTCAAGCCGCGGCAACACTGGCGGTCTCGTCATTGATGGATGACTTCGATGCGGAGTGGTCGTCTCAGGTAGCTGCCTGGCAGGAATGGCAGGCGGAAATTGCGCCGCCTGAACTTCTGCCCGGACTGGAAGATATGTTTGCCGTATCGGCTTCGGTCCTAAAAATCCACGAGGATCGCACGTATCGCGGCGCAGCTGTCGCCAGCCTTTCTGTGCCTTGGGGCGATGTGAGCCAGAGCCGGGGCGGCTATCATCTGATCTGGTCGCGCGATCTGGTGGAAACGGCAGGCGGTTTGGTTGCGATTGGTGCCTATCACAATGCGCGTGACACATTACGATATCTGATTGCAACGCAGCAGGAGGATGGCCATTGGTTCCAGAATCAATGGCTTGGGGGCACTGCATTCTGGACTGGCGTTCAGCTGGATGAGGTAGCCTTTCCAGTGTTATTGGCAGCTCAGCTCCATGATCATGGGCAACTACATAATATTCCTGTCCAGGACATGATTGTACGAGCGCTCAGCTTCATAGCACGCCACGGACCATCTACGCACCAGGACCGTTGGGAAGAAGACGCAGGTATTAATACGTTCACGTTGGCAGTCTGTATCGCTGCACTGGTTGAAGGAAGCCAGTTTCTGGAGCCGGCAGATCGTGACTTCGCGCTTCGACTTGCGGACTACTGGAATGCACAGATAGAGGCCTGGGCCTTTGTCTGCGACTCCGATCTTGCACGGCAAATCGGAATCAAAGGCTACTACATGCGCACGGTGCCGCTTGATCCGCAGACGCACAAGCGTGCGCCGGCGGACCCCGTCACAATCAAGAACCTGGCGCATGATCCGGACTTGCCGGCCAACGCGCAAGTTTCGACAGATTTTCTTCAGCTTGTTCGCTACGGTCTGCGCCGCGCTGACGATCCCTTCATCGTCGCCACGGTCAGGGCAGCGGATGCACTTCTGAAGTCCGAGACACCGAGTGGACCGGTTTGGCACCGCTACAACGATGATGGCTATGGGGAACATGCCGACGGCCGGGCTTTTGACGGTACGGGACACGGACGCGGGTGGCCCCTGCTGGTGGGCGAGCGTGGGCATTACGCACTGCTTTGTGGTGAAGACGTAGAGCCCTATCTGCGCTCGATGAGCCGGATGGCAAACCCGCTTGGTCTTCTGCCAGAGCAGGTATGGGACAGTGCGCCAATCAAACAGTATGGCCTGGAGCCTGGCCGGCCGAGCGGATCTGCGATGCCTTTGGTCTGGGCCCATAGCGAGTTCCTGAAGCTTTGCTACAGCCGCGCGAACCACGCTCCGGTCGACCGTCCATGCGCAACCTGGGCCCGCTATGGCGGGCAGCGTCCTAAGGTAGATTTTGTGATCTGGGGACCAAATCATCAACCCGCACGACTTGTGCAAGGCCGACGACTTTACATCGCATTGCGCAGCCACGCCCGTGTGCACTGGGGCATTGACGGCTGGCAGAAGATTCGCGACGTAGAAACATCTCAAACCGGGATCGGTCTATTCGTTGTAGAACTCGACACCCCCGATCTTCAGGCCGGAAGCAGTATAGAATTCACCTTCTTCTGGACAAAGGATCAGCGTTGGGAAGGCCACGACTACTCGATCCGTGTAGTCGAGGAGGTGAGTGCGGGATCTGCCGTATAAATCTACGTGTTCCGTCGATTGCTCCCATCGCCGCCAAGTTCTTTGCGGCCAGGTGAAAGAGCCTCGATGGGAAGGGTGATGAGTTCATCCGGCAGATCGTCACGTATCAATGCAGCCGCCAAGGCGCCTGCCGCCGGGGCGGTCTGAATCCCATATCCTCCCTGTCCCGCAAGCCAGAAGAAGCCCTCTCGGAGAGGATCGAAGCCGACGACTGGTGTGCGGTCCGGTGCAAAGGAACGAAGTCCCGCCCAGCGTTTGCGAATGCGCGGGATTGTCAGCGTAGTCGCGTGCTGTACGCGATCTACCGCAATGGCGACATCGAGTTCCTCGGGCTGAACGTCGCACGGCTCCATCGGACTCTCATCCGCCGGCGACAGAAGGAGCAAGCCGGCATCGGGCTTGAAATAGAATGTCTCCTCGATGTCGATCACCATGGGAAACCCCGATGCCATGATACCTGATGGCGTATCCACCAAAAGGGCGGTACGCCGGCAAGGCTGGATCCCGAGGGGGCGTATTCCCGCCTTGGCTGCGATGAGGTCTGCCCATGCACCGGCGGCATTGACTAGAACCGGCGCCCGAAATGACGCTTCGCGTGTGCGGGCACACCACTGGCCATCTGACCGAGTAAGCTCAAGTACTTCGGCGTTCGTCAGCAAGGTGCCACCGGCCGATCGCATCTGGCGAAGATAGCCCTGATGAATGGCAGCGACATCCATATCTGCGGCGCCGGTTTCAAGCAGTGCGGCTGCGACGTAATCCGCACGAAGAATGGGGCACAGCTGCAATGCCTCGCTCGCGTCTATCGCGCGGACCCAGCCGTTGACGTCATTCTGATCTGCGAAGCATGCAAGCTGTGCCAGCTGGTCCTGGCGTGCAATAAAGAGCGAGCCGCGTGGGCAAACCAGTGGATGCTCGGAAAACCCCTGTGGAGGTTCATAGAAAAAGTTCCGGCTGGCTCGGGTCAGAGCTCTCACCGTACTGTTGCCATAGATTTCGGAAAACAGTGCTGCCGAACGCCCTGTGGCATGAAACCCGGCGAACTCTTCGCGTTCCAATATGATGACTTTATGCGTAGCAGCAAGATTAGCCGCGACCGAGGCGCCTGCTATGCCCGCTCCGATGATGATGACATCAAAAATCTCTGGCATATGTCACCCAAGTGCACTTCATTTTCCAGGCTAGGCGGCTTCTTGTGCAAGTGTAGTACCGAACCCAGA
>JAGWRJ010000628.1 GCA_028869725.1 Alphaproteobacteria bacterium
CACCGAGGGAACAACCGGAGAGCGCAAAACCACAAAATTGGCAGAACGCTCCGGATCCGGGGAGAGAATATCGGTCGCCTTTGTCAATTCGTGGAGCGCGGTATGCGCAAAGCTGATCGACTGGTTCATGGTATCCCTCTGCGCCAGATCGATCAGAATCGAGGCCACCGACGTATCGTCCTTGGGCAGGTCGATCCCGGCTATGATATCGGAGCGGTTTTCCTTGCGTGCCAGTGCCGCCGCCTCCCTGTTGGAGCCCTTTTCGGACAGGGTATATATCGAGGCCCCGGCAACCCTGGGGTCAGGGTTCGAATCGGCGTGCAGCGAGATCATCAGATCAGCGTGGTGGCGGCGGGCGAATGGGGCCCGCTGATAGAGGGGTATGAAGACATCGCTCGAGCGGGTCATGAACACCTTGTAGCCGCGGGCGCGCAGCAACCGGGCAAGCTTGAGACCCACCGCCAGTACGACATTTTTCTCTTCAAGGCCGGTCACGCCGATCGTGCCCGAATCGATGCCGCCATGGCCCGGGTCAATGACGATGACCTTCCGGCGGCTTCGGGCAGCCTGACGCCGTGGCCGTACAGCGGGACGGGGTGCCATGGCAGCCAGCATCGCTGCGGCTTCTTCACGGGCGCGCAGATCGGCCGGCCAGCCGGCAGTCTTGTTGAACGCCGCCTGCGAGGTTGGATACATGTCGAGGACCAGCCTGTAACCATAGCCATCCTCTGGAGGCAGGACGAGGGGTTCCGCCAGCCGGATCGGTCGCTTGAGATCAAGCACGAAACGAGCATTACCAGGCCGGAAAAGCCCATAGCGCCAGGTACGCACGGCACCACGACCGTGCCTCGGTGGACCGTTCAGTTTCCATAGGACCTGCGGCATGTCGATCACGAGGCGGTCCGGGTTCGCGAGCGTAAAAATGTGGACTTTGATGGGATCCGAAAGTTCCACGACAAACCGCGTGCGCTGCCCGTCCTGCCCGACCCGTGCCGCCAGCACTACCGGTTCGTCCGCCGTGGCTGGCGCCACGATATTCGCAAGGGGAGGTGCAGGCGGGCCCGCGCTCGGCTCTGCGTCCTGCATCTGTTCTGCCCGGGAGGGACGCGGGCTCGGAGTGGGCCCTATCCTGTCGCTCCCCAACACGCCAGCCACCTGCTCTTCGCGATCAGGCCGCGGAATGGGCGTCACCGCAACGCCTGTCGAGCCAGAGTGTACGGCGGAATAGTCCCGCGCCAGCGGATCGGGCCTGGGAGTTGGGATCAGCATGGGCGGACGGGCCAGGGCTGACCCACCCAGGCTGAGTACGGCCAAAAGGACCAGACGCCGTGTCCAGGTGTGAATCACTGCCATTCCCATCAGGGTAAACTGCCGTCCAAAGCATTTACGTTTCGTTAGCATATGCAGGAATTTGAATGAATCCGTCCGAGCCACTTGTCGGCGGGCAATGGAATACCTAAAAGAGACATGTACCTGCTTTGTCGCAGTGGGAGCGGCATCGGGCTAGATTACAGGGCCCCTCCCGAATCCTGCGACACCAGACCGCCCTGCGGCCGGACCGGCTTTAAAGCCCGTCCGAGATCACGGTGGCGCTGGGATGGCAGGCCCCTCCGGCCGGCGATTGGCGCCTGCCGTTAATGTGAATTGCAATGACCCACGACGCTTGGACCCTTATGACGCAGACCGAGGCCCAGCCCCGGCGCGCAGGCTCCTCGCGCGTCCCAACCACACGCCCCGTCCGCCTAATCGCTCCTTCTGCCGCGCGTCTGCACGTGCGGAGGATGCCAGCGCGCGGAGGGCCCGGAGAGTTAAATGCCCAAGCGCATGTTGATCGACGCCAGCCACCCGGAGGAGACCCGGGTGGTCGTTCTGGACGGCCAAAAAGTTGATGAGTTCGATTTTGAAGCCGCTGCCAAGCGGCCTCTGAAAGGCAATATCTATCTCGCCAAAGTGACGCGTGTGGAGCCTTCGCTCCAGGCTGCCTTTGTCGAATATGGAGGCAACCGCCAGGGTTTCCTCGCCTTCTCGGAAATCCATCCCGATTATTACCAGATCCCGATCGCTGACCGACAGGCGCTCCTTGCCGAGCAGGAAGCCGAAGCCCGCCGCCGCAGCGAGGATGAGTTCGAGGCGGTGGAAACTGCGAAGACACGTCGCCGTTCCGAACCATCGGCCGAGGCAACGGATGAAGACGCCAGCGAGGCTCCGCTTGCGGCCTTCGACGAGGACGGTGCCGACGACGCCGAGCTAGAACTCGAGAGCGACGATGATACGAGCGGGGACCTGCCCGACGCAGCTGCCGATGACGCAGACGGGCACGAGGCGCCCATGGAGCTTGCAGGTGACGATGATGCGCTGGCGGAAAGCACCCGGGATAGCGCTTCGTCCGATGACAGCAGCGCGACGGGTGTAGCAGCGGCGCGTCCGTCACAACGCTGGGTCCGCAAGCGTCATTACAAGATCCAGGAAGTTATCAAGCGTCGTCAGGTCATGCTGATCCAGGTGGTCAAGGAAGAACGCGGCAACAAGGGCGCGGCTCTCACCACCTATCTGTCACTGGCAGGACGATATTGTGTTCTGATGCCCAATACGCCACGCGGTGGCGGCATATCGCGAAAAATCACCAACGCCATCGACCGCAAACGTCTTAAAAGCGCCGCCGCATCGCTCGAACTGCCGGAGGGCATGGGGTTAATCATCCGCACCGCAGGCGCCAATCGGACCAAGCTCGAAATCAAGCGCGACTACGAATACCTGCTGCGGATGTGGGATGCGGTACGCGAGCTGACGCTCAAATCCAATGCTCCGGCCTGCGTGTATGAAGAAGGCGATCTGATCAAACGCGCCATCCGTGACCTCTACAACAAGGATGTCAGCGAAGTCATCGTTGAAGGCGAAGAGGGATACCGCAACGCCAAGGACTTCATGCGCATGCTGATGCCCAGCCATGCGAAGAACGTCAAACAGTACAAGGACTCGGTCCCCCTCTTCCATCGCCATCACATCGAAGCCCAGCTCGATGCAATGTTCTCCAACACGGTCACGCTGAAATCGGGTGGCTACATCGTCATCAACCAGACCGAGGCGCTGGTTGCGATCGATGTCAATTCCGGTCGTGCAACCCGCGAGCACAACATCGAGGATACCGCTTACAAGACCAATTTGGAGGCTGCCGAGGAGATTTCCCGTCAGCTGCGCCTGCGCGATCTGGCCGGTCTTATCGTCATTGACTTCATCGACATGGAAGACGCCCGCAATGATCGCAATGTCGAGAAGCGGCTGCGCGATTGCGTCAAGAACGATCGCGCCCGAGTGCAGATCGGGAAAATCAGCCAGTTCGGGCTCCTCGAAATGTCGCGCCAGCGCTTGCGCGCCGGCGTCATCGCCGGGTCGACCGTGCCCTGCCCCGTCTGTGCCGGCCAGGGCATCGTGCGCAGCGTGGAATCAACTGCTCTCAGGGTACTGCGGGGACTGGAGGAAGAAGGCCAGAAGCTGCGCGCTGCCGCTCTTACCATACGCGTTCCTGCAGATGTGGCGGTCTATACGCTGAACCAGAAGCGACGCGAGCTGATGCGCATTGAAACCGATTACCAGGTCGCCATCACATTTGAACCGGATAACCACGTCACACCCGGAAACTTCGAGATCGAACGCACGCAGCTGCGTGCTGTCGACGAACGCGAGCGCGCAGCCAGGGCACCGGGCAGCGAAAGTGTCGCGATCGAAGAGGCCCACGTCGAAGAGGTCACAGGCGAAGAGATTCGTGCTGAACAACCCACAGCGGAAGGTGCGGGCGGCCGTCGCCGTCGTCGCCGCCGGCGCGGGCGCGACCGTGCCGAGCACGCAGCTGTGCCGGCAGAGGGCGTGTCGGAGGAAATCGGCCCGGATAGCGAAGGCGATGGTGAGCCTGAAGCTGCCGAAGGACAGGCGGACAGCGGCGCGATCGCGGTCAGCGGAGAGGAAGGCACCGGCCGGCGCAAACGCCGCCGCCGGCGCAGAGGCCGGCGCGGACGGCGCGAGCAGCAGGGCGAGAGCGAGACCGAGGGCACCGCGGCTGAAGCCGGCGGGTTTGCCGCGCAGAGCAGCTCCGAACCGGAGGAAACAGCCGCAGCAGGAGAACCGTTCGAGGCCAATGTCGAGCACGCGCCCGTGCAACCTGTTTTTGGACTGGATGTCGCCCCCAATGCAGCGTCCACGCCGCAATGGTCCCTGACCCCACAGGAAGCACCACGGCCCGCGGAGGTATCGGAGGTGACGCGTCCGCTGGAAGCTCCAATTCAGGACATGTCAGTACCAGATGCACCTGCTCCCGCCGATGAGGCCAGCCCCACCGCAGCGGCGCCCGTCGCGGCGAGCTTGGTGCCAGAGCCGGTGACAAAGCCTGCCGAACCACCCCGTAAAGGGTGGTGGCAGCGTCCCTTCCTCAACCGGGAGGGTTAAATCCTCACGACCCCGATCTACGGGCGGCAATCGCTTCAGCAAAACCCGCCGCCTGCGGATTGGTCAGCACCGCGCAGACGCCATCATGGCAGGCAATGGCATTGACGCTGTCATTGGCTGTGACAAGGCCCTTAGGTATCTGAGACGAAACGGTGAGAGCAGAATCGCGTACCAGCCGCAGGATGGCATAGGCCATTGCCGCGGCGCTGCCGGGGCCTCCCGCACCAGCGCCAGCCAGCTCGGGCGCAAAGACCGAACCCGAGCCTGGCAGCAGGATCGGGCCAGTGTCATTGCGCACCAGAATCATCGGACTGAGCATCGGTGCGCTCTGCCCCGCCTTCGGACTTTTGTGTGCTGCTGCAAGGACAATTCCGGTCCCCGGCACGGTGGCTGCGGAGCCAAAGGGGCCGTTCATCGTAACGGCACAGGCGACGGCCTGCCCTGTTTTATCCAGCGCGGCAAAACCCGCAGCGCCCTGGTCGGC
>JAGWRJ010000629.1 GCA_028869725.1 Alphaproteobacteria bacterium
CGAGAGCGAACTCTTAAGCCTGCACGAGGGCAATTTTGCGCGCTATCAGATTAGGCCGTCCGAGTTCGCGGTGTGGCGCGCCACGTGGGCCGATAGCGGTGCTCGCGAACGCAGGTAAATGGACATGCCGGCTGTGAATGACGGCGACACCGTAACCACCAAAGCCGAAGGCCGCGAACGCCCGGTGGCGAAATCACGCGGCGAACCGACGTGAAGCACAGGCGACAGACCGCGACCGATGCCGCCTGCCCATGCAATGGCTACGGTCTGTATTCGCCGTCTCGCGCCTGCGAGGAATCAAGCCCGTAATACAGGCTGATGGTGTGGGTGGCTTCGGCAAAGAAGAGCCAGCGCTCGACGAGAAGTCCAACCAGTTGCAGCACGGCAGCAAAGACTGCGAACGCGAAGGGCGCCCTTTCTGCCTCGCCGAGCGCGAGCAGGACGGCCGGCGCGGAAAAACCCAGCACAAGTGCAATGATGCGCAGGCGCCGGCTGTGCTTGCGCGCAATCCGAAACCCCATCTCCTTGAGCAAAAAATTCCGGGCGCTGTGCGGCCACTGCACCGAGCGGATGGTGCCACCGGAAAGTCCGGTCGCCGCATTCGCGCTTGGCAGGCGTGCCCGTCGATCATTGTAGTACCAGGTTGCGCGCTTAAAGAACCAGCCAGCCAGCGACACCACCGCCGCCACGAGCGGAAGCGAGCCAGGCATAGGCCCCGCGCCTGCCAGGATGGCGGTCAGGAGGGTAAGCCCCGACATCAGCCCATAGAGAAGATATCCCGGTACCGTAAAGGGCGTGTGCCACTCGCTGACAGGTTTGAGCGACGCATAGATCATGCCCGTCATGAAGACGGTCGAAACCGCACCGATGGCGGCGAAGGCTCCTGCCCATGCCACCCACCCTCCCGTTTTATTCCACACCACCCAGCCGAACGCGAAGGCGCCGGCGGGGATGAATGTCAGAACGGCAGCCACAGCTTCGCGCGACAGCCATGACGAACGCCATTGGGTGAAGGCCCGCCAGGCGCGCGCACGATGGCTGAGATGGCCCGTCGAGGACAGAAGGCCCGCGCCGATAAGCCCAAAGGCGACGAGAAGGGCAGCAATGGCGGTGGGCGCATCATGGGGCAGGCGTCCAAGAAGCCCGAAGAGGCCCAGCACTGCGAGGAGACCATAGCCTGCCCCGGTTGCGGTGGTAAAAAACACGATCGATCGCGCCGGATGCATCAGCTCACCGTGACAGAAGCCGGTCGATCCAGCCCAGAAGTCCGTCCGCGCCGCTCACAGGTTCAAGTGGCGCAACACGGTCATCGCGACGCGCCCGCGGACGGGGCGGAAGATACCGGTTGGTTGGTCGATACCCCAGCTCAGCCATCAGTTCGACGCCGCCACGCTCACGGCTGAGAACTGAGACCGGGGACGCGGGATCGGAAAAATCCCCGAAATGCCGCGCCCCGGTAGGACAGGCGGCGACACAGGCCGGCACGCGGTTCTCGTGGGGAAGGTTCTCGTTATAGATGCGGTCGACGCACAGGGTGCATTTCTTCATCACTCCGGCATCCTCATCAAACTCGCGCGCACCATAGGGACAGGCCCAGCTGCACAGCTTGCAGCCGATGCATTTGTCGGCATCGACAAGAACGATGCCGTCGGAGCGGCGCTTGTAGGAGGCGCCGGTCGGGCAGACCGTGACGCAGGCGGGCTCTGCGCAGTGAAGGCACGAGCGCGGAAAATGCACTGTCCGGCTCTCCTCTGCACTCACCTGTTCATAGGTATGAACCCGATTGAACCAGACCCCGTCAGGGGCTTCGCCAAAAGGATCAAGATCGGTCAAGGGCGCCATGTGCCCGCCCGCGTTCCACTCCTTGCAGGAAGTCACACAGGCCTGACAGCCGACACAGCTGTCGAGGTCGATGGCAAGTCCGAGCTGGCGCTCGGTCGTCTTCGGAAGCGATGTCATACGCGCGATCTCACCTTGAACTGCGCGCCAAAGGTGAGCCTTTCGGGGGGCGAGCCGAGCCCCGCGGGCGGAGTGATCGGATGAAACACAGGTTCGCTGAACGCGCCCTCCTCTGCTGCGCATTTTCTGAGGCGCACACGCAGATCGAACCAGGCGGCCTGCCCGGTGACGGGATCAGAGTTCGAGTGACGCGTGCCATGCGCATCGGCTGGCAGAAGATCGCCGATGGCGTGATTGAGCAGAAAGCCCTTGCGCGCTTCAGGCGCTTCATCCTTGAGGCCCCAGGTACCGCGACGCTTTGCGATTGCGTTCCAGGTCCAGACCGTGTCGGGATTGACACCGTCGACCAGGCGGATCTGACCTTTGACGCGACCGCTGATGCTTTCGATCCACACCCAGTCATCGTCCTTTAGGCCGAGGCGCCCGGCGGTCTTGCGGTGCACAAAGAGCCGGTTTTCGTGGGTGATCTGACGCAGCAAGGCATTCTGCGATCCCCAGGAGTGGTACATGTGCATGGGCCGCTGGGTGAGCGCGTGAAGGGGAAAGTTCTCCCCGTCTGCCGCCATCTCCTCGAAGGGGGCATACCAGATGGGCAGGGGATCAAAGCTCTCCTCGAGCCGGGCGCGCATGGATGGAGGCGGCAGCACGGCGCCATGACCTCTGGCCGCGAGACGGAATTTCTGGAGCGGCTCGGAATAAAGCTGAAAGACGATCGGTTCGGGACAGGACAGAAAACCCATCTGCGTGGCAAATTCGAGATAGGCGCGATTGGCCATCTTGTAGAAGCGCTGCTCGGGCGGGAGCGTCATGTGCCAGAAGCCGCCATGCTCGATGTAGCGCGTCAGCTGATCGGGATTGGGCGCG
>JAGWRJ010000630.1 GCA_028869725.1 Alphaproteobacteria bacterium
CGCAAGCCCGCCATCACCTTTGGACCTAGCACGGGATCTGCCATGCCCACGGCCATGAAGCTTTGTCCTGTCCAGCTGTGCTGCCAAAAGTCACGCGCCCGACGTGCTTCGCGCACGCCCGCCATATCTGGCGCCGTCATCACGAGCTCCGGAAAGCGCCGCACGCCCGCCTTGTAGCGTAGATCGGGAAACGGTGCCGCGTAGGCCTCGGCCTCCGCGCCTGTCAGATCGGGCTGGGCACGCTTTATGAGCGCGGCAATATCCAGATCAGGCCGGCTGCGGTTAAAGGCCCTCCAGCTGTCAAATCCATCGCTGACCGGCTCGCCCACGGGAATGGTTGTGTTCATCACCACAAGCCGGGTGAACCGCTCGGGCATATCAGGTGGAATGGTGAGCCCCAGAATGCCG
Source organism: Alphaproteobacteria bacterium (assembly GCA_028869725.1). Classification (GTDB taxonomy): domain Bacteria; phylum Pseudomonadota; class Alphaproteobacteria; order Micropepsales; family Micropepsaceae; genus Rhizomicrobium. Next base: position 409 of record JAGWRJ010000630.1, read on the forward strand.
CCCCAGTCCTGGCAGACCAGTGCGACATTGGAAAGATCAAGTGCCGCGACGAAAGCCATGAGCATGTTGCGGTGAAAGTGAAACGTATATACCGCGTCATCGACCGGCTTGTCAGAACGGCCGAAGCCCAGCAGATCCGGGGCCACAACACGATGGCCTGCCTGTGCAAATACCGGGATCATCTTCCGGTAGAGGTAACTCCAGGTGGGCTGGCCGTGCAGGCAGAGAAAGGTGACAGCACCATCGCGCGGTCCTTCGTCCACATAGTGGACGCGCAAACCCTCATAGCCTTGAAGCCCGTCCACATAATGGGGTGCAAAATCATATCCGGGCAGTCCTTCAAACCGGCTGTCCGGCGTGCGCAGCGCGTCCATAATTGGGCTCTCCTTCAAGACTGCTCATGGCAGAAACCACCGCCTGTGACGGACAGTGGCTCGCGGACCACGCCCGTTCGATGCGGGGGCATGATCTCCTACCCTTGCGATCGGGCAAGGATTTTTTTGGAGCGGCGCTTTCGGCGTGTGGGATGATGCGGCGGGTGTTAGAGCCGGATTTCTCCGTCAAGGATCCGCCGGTAGTCATCCGCGCTCAGGTTCCGGTAGGTGTGGGAAGACGCGTCGAGCCAATAGAGCGGATCGGCGACAGTGGCGGGATTGCAGCCCTCGTCCTTGAGCTCGGTCTTGCGATGCTTGAAGGTGCCGGTGACATCGAGGCTGGAGCGGATGCGCAGGAACAGAGGCCGCGCATAGGATGGCAACTGGGTGCAGACGCGCGCGCCCAATGCTGCCGGATCAAACCCGTCGTCGACCACCAGCGCCGCCATCCCTGCGCGCCCGTCATGGCCGGGCACCTCGACACCATAGACGCTGATGTCCTTGAGCGAGGGATCGAGGGCAAGTACCGCCGCGACCTCCCCGGTGGCGACATTCTCGCCCTTCCAGCGAAACGTATCTCCGATGCGGTCAATAAAATAAAAATAGCCGCGCCCATCGCGGCGCATCAGATCGCCCGTACGGAACCAGGCATCACCGCGCCTGAAAACGTCACGCAGGATTTTCTTTTCGGATTCACGCGCCTGGCTGTAGCCCTCAAAGCCGCGCCCCGGCGCTGTCCCGATCCGCCCGATTGCCTCACCTACCTCGCCTGGCGCGCACTCGATGCAAAAACCGTCCGGGCCTCGCACCGGTAGCTGCGTGTCATAGTCAAAGCGCACGATACGGGTGCGGAAAACCCCGCGCAGATAGGCCGGAACGCGCCCCACCGCGCCCATGGTTCCATCGTAATTGAGCATCGCAACATTGCCCTCTGTCGCCCCGTAGAATTCCACGATGCGCGGAAGGGCAAAGCGTTCCTGGAATTCGCGCCACAGTTCGGGCCGCAGCCCGTTGCCGGCAATGGCCTTGAGCACATGCTGGCGCTCGAAGGCGGACGGTGGGGTGTTGAGCAGATAGCGGCAGAGCTCGCCCACATATTGAAAGTAGGTCGCCTTCAGGGTGCAGCAATCCTCCCAGAACTGATGCGCCGAGAATTTCCGGCGCAGGATCAGCGCGCCCCCTGCCGTCAATGCCACGCCGACCGCGCACACGCCGCCGGTCGAATGATAGAGCGGCAGCACGTCATACATGCGGTCGTTGGCCGTGGCGTTCAGGGCGCCGGAAAAGCCGAACATCATGAAGAGCATGCGCATGTGACTGAAATTGGCGGCCTTGGGCAGGCCCGTGGTGCCCGAGGTATAGATGTAAAAGGCATTGTCCTTGGTAGTGAGGCCGTCGCGCACCGCCCGATCGAGCGGGCTACCCAAAAGACCCGCAAGAGCGCTGTCGAGATCTTCGCCAAGAGAGGCCTTGCCGCCCACAATCCACGGCACCGGTGGCCGATCCATGTACTGCGCCGCGTTGAGCGCCTCTTCGGCAAGCTCATGACCGACAATGAGATGGCGCGCACCCGATACGTCGAGAGCATGGGCAAGCGCACGATCGCGCACATGGGTGTTCAGAAGGGCCACCACACCGCCCAGCTTGACGATGCCAAGCCAGGCCATGAGGTATTCGGGAGCGTTCTCCATGAGCAGGGCCACGACATCGCCGCGGCGGATGTTCTGCCCCAGAGCCCAGCGGCTAAAGCGGTTGGCGGCCTCGTTGAGCTCGCGATAGCTGATCGTCCTGCCCTCAAAGAGGATCGCCGGCCGTTCGGGCTGGCGGCGGGCAAAGTCCTCAATGATATCGCTGATGGTGTAGGACGCATCGGGACGTACCTTGCGCATGCGATAAAAGGTGCGCCCCAACGCGCCTACATGGCGATATTCCCGAGCGAGCGCCTCCGCCAGGCTCATAGGCACGTCCCTTTCCCGCTCGACGCCGCGGACTGCCTTCGGCCCGCATCCGTTACAGACATCTTTGTCAATAGAGCATTCTGCCGGCGTTGCGTCAACCGCGCGCAGGCAAGCGCGCTGAGCGCAGAGCTTGCCTACCCAAGCCTCGATGCGCGCGATCGAGAGGCGCAATGTTTCGAAGCCACCGCGCCCCTCGATCGCCCGCGGCGACACGACCCCGGGGGTATTGGCCAGTGTCGCCATCGTCCCTACTGGATTGTGCGTCTCACGGCCGATCAGGCTGTGTGCCGCAGCGTTTCGAGCAGGGCGACGCCTTTCTCGCTCTTTGCTTTCAGTGACCCGATCAAAGTCTGGCTTGCTGCCTCGCCGCGGCGGCCCGCAAGGGCCTGAAGTCCTTCCTTGAAGGCGACAAGACCACGTCTGACACAGGCAACCCCCTCCGCCCCCTCCATGATCGCGCCGATTGTCAGAAGCGTATCACCGAGAGCTTCCTGAATTTCGGCCCATCCTTCCGGCAGGGCCTTACGCAGATCATCCGTCAAAGCCGCGTGGAGTGTTTGGGCCGCCGCCTTTGCGACGGTGATGTCCTTCTGGCCAACACCAAGCGTCAATTGCGCCTTGCTCAGGTGACAGACCGCATCGATCTGGAACCGTAACGCGTTCTGCTCGTCGCTCCCGAAAAGCCCGGGCCCCTGGCTCGCCGCATAATCCAGAACGTCCCGGGCCTCTTCAAAGTGCTCAATCGCTTCCCTGTAGCGCGCGGTGTTCTCTTCACGGGCGCCCAGTGCCATGCACACCTTGCCAAATCTGAGGTGAATGCGCGCCCACAGATATGGCATGTCCCCCTTTGCCCAATCGAGACGGCTCACAGCCACGGTCTGGGCCAGGCGCGCCCGTTTGAGATGATGGGTTCCGGCTTCGCGCGCACCGATCAGAAGATAGGTCTCTCCGAGTTCATTCATTGTCCTGCAATAGTCGACAGGGTCCGCACGCAGCCGTGGAAGTGCGTCAAGAAAGGCCTTCGCGGCCTGTCTCAGATGCGGGATATGCCCCTTGATGCAGCCCAGCTCGCGATACGTTTCCCCCAGCGTAGTCAGATTTCCGACCAGATCCCAATGCTCGATTACGTTGGCGGGGCCCCTATGGGTGTAAAGATCCAGCGCCGCGCGCACCGACCGGATTGCCTCCTCGAGAAGCGCCGTGTTCGCCTGGCGCGTGCCCAGTTTGTGAAGTGCATTGCCTATCCAGGCATGCGTGTCAGACCAGCACTGGGGAAAGCGCTCACGCGTCCAGACAGTAAGCGCTGCGCGATGGGCCGCAATCGCCTCCTCGAGATGCCTGTCGCCGTTCTGGCTCTCGCCAAGCCTGTTATGTGCCATTCCAATCTGATTTTGCACTCTGGCCCACTCGTGAGGATGCTGATCGAACTGCCATACCTCGAGCGACTGCCTGAACACGGCTATTGCCTCTTCGAGATAATCGGGCTTGTCGCCATCTTTGCCGATCCACAGCAGTGCCGTCGCGCGCCGGCGCTGAATGGACGCCCATTCCAGCGGGGCCTTCAGGCGCTTCTGCGTCTTAAGCTCTTCCTGGCACTTGGAAAGGACCTCGTACGGATCATTCCAGCCGCTCATATGTGGCCGGTACGCACGATCTATCGAAGAGGCCTGGTCCTCGGGCTCATTTGTGTCAGTCATACCTTCACCCCACGAAAGGCAACATCTGATCTGCAGCAGTGTCCGCCTCCAAGCCCATCTGGTGCGCTCGTCGGCACGTGCGCGTCCGGCAAGCACCACGGGCTCTGCGTGCACACGGACGGCTTACTTCAGACGAACACCTAAAGGAGATTGAGGAACGCACTGAAGAGGACGACGAGTGAAATCGCAACGCCGATAACGACCGCGATGCGCGCCGCGATCGACCAGATCCGGGGTCCACGATAATTGCCGGCCGAGCGCCAGATGCCGCCCCATACCCATATGTAGGCGCCAAACCAGGCGAGGAACGAGAACGGCAGGACCCACCGCAGTGGAGTCTCCCTTAATCCGAACACGACGAGGGTGAGCGCGAGGGGCGCCAGATAGAAGACAATGACGCCGCCCGTACCGACGATGAGAATGCCGTTCAGCCAGTAGCTCTTCGCCAGTGATAGCTCTCCACGCCAATGACGATCGATGTACGAGCGCGAAACTGAGTCGCGTTGCGTATCTGCGGCCGCGGTGCTGCTGGTGGTCATACAAGGCTCTCCCGCACCAGAGAATTAAATGTTGAACCGCCGTCAGCTGGCATCAGACGACACAGTTCAGACGGACGCTGACCCACGCCCTACTCAGGCGCCTGCGCCCAGACGCTCTGTGTGGCGCGGACACCAAAGCGCTGCTCGAGCCTCAAAACCATCGCGGCGTAGCGCACTGTCGCGGCTTCCATATCTCCATGGGCGACCAGCTGCGCACACGCCCGCACTTCGGAAAGTATCCAGGTGAGAACATGATGGCCCTGAGGCGCCTGACGAATGCAGTCCACGATGTGTGGCGCGATCTCGTAATAGCGCGCGATGACGGCTCGCCCATCGCCAAATTTGTCCAGATAGCGGTCGCGCAGCGCCCGCATCAGCATCAGCTCATCGCAGTCGTCACGAAGTCCGGCATGCTCCACACAGGCAGTGGTAAGAAAGCAGGGCATCCTGGCGTACTGGACAGGATTGGCCCGGTATATGCAGTGCTCATTGTCCTTCTTGCCAACTGCCGCCTCTAAGCTCTGGTGGTACTGCTGGCAGTCCGGCAGCGATGAAAACGGACCTCCGAACTTCATTTCCGCAAACCTGAAGCCGTTCGAGGCATAGGAGGGCGGGCTTTCCAGATAGTAGCCCGGCCCGTCCCAGGTATCGTCTGAGTTCTCTGCGTCTGTGGGCTGGCCCTGCCCGTTCGAGTTGTATCCTGCACGCACGAGCCTGAACGCTTCTATCTGTCCTCCATGGGAGGGGTAGGTCTGCGCTGCACCAACGCCGCCGCCTGCGAGTAGAAGTCCGATCGCTGTCGTAACCAGAAATCCCTTGTTCATATCGCCTCCGTGATGGGGCATGACGCCCCCTGCGCTATGCGCCTGTTTCCGATTGATCGAATGTGCGGTGCGATGCCCGCTGTCGCTTCCTGGATGGGCGCGCGATCACGCCGTCAGACGCCACCTGATCCGCGCGGGATACCCCCTCTTTCGTGTGCGCCGCAGCAGCACGTCAGTGGCCGCTCGTACTGCCTGACTTGGAGCTCGATTGACTGGAGCCCTGTGCCGTCGAGGTGCTGGTCGAGGTATCGAAACCCTGGTTCGACTCGGCCTTTGCCTTTTCGAGGTTGCCGCGCTCGGCGTCGGCCTTGGCCGCCTGCGAGGACTTGTTGGTATTGATGAGCTGCTGCATGGCGTTGCTCTTGGAGCCGCTGCTCTGGCTTGCTGACTGGGCAAGGGCGGGCATTGCGCCAAGGCCCAGTAGCAAAAGGGCCGATGCGCACATCACGCCCCCCACATTGCTGATCTTCGACATCGCTCTTTTCTCCTTGGACGTGTCGCTGCGCTCTGCCGGCACCTGGCGCCGACGGCTGCATGGCACGCTCACCCTTAAGGACGGACAGCCCGCGGGTTTTCAGCCGCGCCGGGCCCAAGGAGTAGGCGATGAGGATCGAAGAAAGGGCGCAGGAGACCCATCCCCTGTCCGCCACGCTGTGCGCGATCCTGAAAAAAGGAAATCCTGTCCGTCCTTTAAAGTGAGCACAGCGTGACGCTAGAGGGGGCCTTGTCGCGCGGCACAGGGATCGCGGCCGACCATCCCTTCAAGAGGCGGACCCGCTCGTGCCGTCCTGTGTACGCCGTCGGGGCATTGATCATGACCTTTATGCGTTTGCTCGCCATTGTGTGGATCCTCTTCTGGACCGGCCTCGGCCTGCGCGAAACCACCGCCTATGGCTACCTCTGGCGGTCGGCAGGGTCAGTCGGCGCCCCCTGGCCCGCCCTGTCGGCGCTCGTGCTCCTTCCAGTCGCGAGCGCTCTCCTGCTCATCTGGACCCGCACGCTTCTTGTGCGCCCGATGCGAACGACCACCCTACCCCTTGCCTCACACTGGCGCTGGATCCTGCCCGTGTGTGCCACGGGCTGGTTCGCCGTCAACGGCTGGGAGGGGTACCTGTCGGCGCGGGCAAGCCTTCATCAGCTATCCCATGCCCGCGTCCACAGCTGGCCTTTGCGGCCGGGTGCCGTCCATGCAGATCTCGTCGCGCCCCATCAGGTGATCGCGGAGCTCCATCAGCTTCTGCGCCTGATGATGGGCTATCAAATTTCGGGAGCGATACTGGACCTTGGCCTCGCGCTTGCAATGCTCCTCGTCGCAAGCGCGTTCCAACTGGCAGTGGCGAGGAGACATCCATGACCACTTGGCTTTCGTGAACCAACAGGTGAAGGGGGACGCACCCATGGACAGAAAAAAGGTACCGCAGATCGATGTCGACGCAGCTATTCGCGCCTATGACGCACGACCGATCACCGCGTCCCTGCCGCGCATGGGAATCGCCGGTGCGCTGACCATCACCGGCTTTGTCGTCGCTGTCTTCGGTAATCGTGCCGGCTGGCTCCCGGGTGGAACTATCACCGTTCTTGCTCTCTTTGCGTATCTGGGTCTCGTCAACACCATCGCCAATCGCGACAATGACGCCCTTGAGGCACAGCGTTGGCGGCGATTTCGCTCAGGCGGCATCCTCGGCATGGTTCTTGGAGCCGCGCTCGGCTTCGCGGTACTGAGTGACAGTGGACAACCGCCGATTGCCCTTTCGCTCGTCCTGACATTCATTGTGCTGCTGCCAGCGGTTGCAGGATTTGCTTTTGGCTATCTCAACCTGCGCCTGCGGGATCAGGGGGACAAGGCGAAGCTTGCCGCCAAACTGCGGACTGGGACGGCCGCCAAAACTGCGCCTTCCGGCAAAGGCCAGCATAAGCCGGCCACGACAAAGCTCTCCGGCACACAGGACACAGCGAAAATGCCCGCCGCCACGACGCTTCGCCCACAGACCCCGGCGGATTTGGCAGCCTCTGACGAAGAGGCCGTAGGCTTTTTCTGGTTCGATTCACGCGTCATTTCCGAGATCGCGGACGGAAACTATGGCCGCTTTGTCTACGACAGGATGCTGCCCCTGCTTGCGCCGGCAAAGCAGAAGAGTCCAAAGGCGTGGTGTGTGCTCTATGACGGCGATTGCATGACCTCGGTCGACACGCTGCGCCTGTACTTCCGCGCGGAAGATGACGCTCTTCTCGATGGGGTCGCCGGACTTGGCGAAAACCTCTGCTACGTCGTCGCTGTGCGGGGCGCAGGAATTGCCGCGCCGCAGGCGCTCGATCAGACCATTCGCCTGAAGCAGGTTCCAGGTTACCTTGGACTGAGCATGCCGGCGTCAGGCAATCGCAGCCTTGAGGCGCTGGAAAGATGCCGGCTTGCGATGGCGCTGTCGATCGCCGGGCGCATCGATGGCGCAACATTCAGCCGGATCAGTTACGGCTTCCACACGGATGCGGAATTGAAGCTTATGGGATTTAAGGAGATCGCGCGGAAGCAGTGACGCCCCTGTTCCGACAATGGCGTCATCCCTGAAGATAGCCATCGGGGGTCCGAACCAGATACTCAGACCGTGTGCTCCAGTCTGACTGCGCGCAACTGTTGCGTCGACCCGTTGAGACCGCCCTGTATCTTGTTCACGTAGCGCCTCGGTGCTGCGGCGCCTGTCCCCAAGCCCCAGGATTGGCGGATTTTCGTCTTGAAAAGGATTTATCTTGACTTTTTGCGGATAGTCCGCAAAAATGGCACATATTTCCCCAGATGAGGGCGAATGTGCTCCTAGAATTTAGCGTCTCAAACTATCGGTCGGTGCTTGAGCGTCAAACCCTAAGTTTAGTCGCGAGCCATTCGCGCGACCATGAGGAAAGCCACGTATACACGCCGGAAGGTAAGCAACCGCGTGTGGTTCGTTCGGCAGTTATCTACGGCCCCAATGCGGCGGGTAAGAGTAACCTGATCCAGGCGGCGGCATTTGCTCAGACATTCATCATCGCGTCCGCTCTGTTGCAGGAAGGACAGCCCATCAACGTTACGCCTTTCGCACTTTCGCAAAGGTCTTCAAGGGAGCCCAGCGAGTTCGAATTTCTCTTTGTGGAAGATGGCGTACGCTATCACTACGGGTTCGCGCTCAACTCGGAACGAGTGGTACGGGAATGGCTCGTCGCTTACCCCAAAGGCAAACAGCGCTGGTTTGAACGCGAATATGACGCCGACGCAGGGAAATACGCCTGGACTCTTGGCGACCACTTTCGCGGAGAACGCGCGCAGAAGAACACTTGGCGAGATTCGACGAGGTCAAACGCCTTATTCCTATCGGCAGCAGTTCAGCTCAACAACGAACAGTTGCGCCCTATATTTGGCTGGTTTCAAAATAAGCTGGGTGTGGTCACGCTTGCGAATAGCTTCAATCGACTTCTTTCAACCGAATTGCTCCGCGACCCGGAGCGCAAACATTTGCTCGATCAATTTATTCGGGCGGCGGACGTCGGGATTGAACAACTAGAATATCGAGAAGAGCGTATCCAAAATGCGACGGTCATCAACATCAACCTGGCCGGTGCGGCCTTTCCGGTTTCCAATGCACCAACTCCTACGTTTCCGCTGATTGGACAGGTCATTGCCAGTCACAAGCTGATTGATGGAGATGGTATCGCGAAACTGAACTTCGATTTCGCAGAATCTGATGGAACAAAAAAGCTCTTTGAGTATGCGGGCGCATGGATTAAGGCACTAAACGAAGGGGCAACACTTTTGGTCGATGAACTTGACCGCAGCCTACACCCTCTGATGACTCGCTTCCTGGTGCAGCTTTTTCACGATCAGAAAAGGAATGTGCGCGGCGCCCAGCTCATATTCACCACACATGACACTACGCTGCTGGATGCGAAGTTCATACGCCGCGATCAAGTATGGTTCGTTGAAAAAGATCAGAACTCGTCCACGCACCTCTATTCGCTTTTGGAGTACAGCCCGAGAGCCGACGAAGCTCTGGAAAGAGGTTATCTCAAAGGCCGGTACGGTGCGATCCCCTTCTTGAGTCCACTGAACTTCGATGCCTAAGCGACACATCGCCCCGCTTCGCAGTCAGAAGTCGCTACGCCGAAGTGCAGGGCGGCGGCCACCCAAACCGCTCATGCTGATTGCATGTGAAGGACATACCGAGCGAAATTATTTCGAAGCCGTGCGGCTGAAGCTCCAGTTAAGAAACTTAGAGATCGCGAGCGAAACAGGGCTGGATCCAGGTGCTTTGGTTCACTACGTCGAGCGCCGTGTGCGCGAGGAAGGGCCGTTCGAGCACATTATCTGCGCTTTCGACAAAGATTCGCACGCTCACTTCAGAGCGGCCCGCGCCCGCATCCGCGAATTGAAATCCGGTCGAAAGCCACTCGCAATTCAAGAGGCAGTTACTGTTCCCTGCATTGAGTTTTGGTTTCTGCTACATTTTGAACAAACTACAAGTCCGTATCAGAGCAGCGCTGAAGTGATCGCCCGCATAAAGGCGGCTGGACACATTCCGGACTATGAAAAAGCTGATGCCAATATTTGCAGAACGTTGGTCGATCGAATGAACGTAGCCATAGCAAATGCCGCTTGGCTGAGCGAACGAGCAGCAGCTGACGGGTTCGACAATCCATTCACTAATTTTCACGAAGTGCTTAAGCTGCTCAGAGGGCTGGCGGCGTAGTGGACTGTCAATGCCGAGAGCACGCCGTCGAGAGTGTGCCAAATCCGGCAAATAAACAAATAAGGGACACCATATTCAGTTGTGATCGGCTCTACCTAGTCGTCTACGAACAGAATGCTAGGGCGGCAGGGTGTCGCGACCAGTGAACAATTTGCCCTGTATTCTGTTCACGGGGATACTCATCTGCGCGGAGTTGAAGGCCCGGGCCAAAATGCCTGTAATGGGGTCATGTTGGCCGCCACCTATAGTATTACTTTATTGATTGTTATATGTAATTCATAACTTCCTGCAAATCCGTGCCTTATGCGCGATATTGCATACGTGATTCCGCGGCACCTCAGACCGACCCTCGAAAACCGGCTCAAGCAATTTCCAGCCGTGGCGCTGCTTGGTCCGCGCCAATCAGGAAAAACTACCCTCGCTCTGGAATTGGCCGAGGAACGCGGCGACAAAGCCATTTATCTCGATCTGGAGAATCCGGCCGACCGGCGCCGGCTCGATGATCCGGTCGCGTATTTGCGCGCGCAGCGCGGGCGGTTGGTCATTCTCGATGAGATACATCGCACCCCCGAGATTTTCGCAGTGTTGCGAAGCGATATCGACGCGCGGCGGCGCTCGATTTGTTGCGGCAATCGTCCGAAGGTCTTGCCAGACGCATCAGCTTTCTCGAATTGATGCCGCTCCAGCCGCAGGAGATTCTTCCGATAGAAGGCGCCGACGCGGCCGACAAGCTATGGCTGCGCGGTGGATTTCCGAGCAGCTTTCTCGCCGAAAGCGACCGTGAAAGCAGCCTGTGGCGCGCTGCCTTCATACGCTCCTATCTCGAACGCGATATTCCCCAGTTCGGCGTGAACGTTCCGGCCGAAACCATCGAACGCTTCTGGACCATGCTGGCGCACACCCAAGGCAGCCTGTTCAACGCCCAACGCCTCGCGCAAAGCCTTGGCGTCGGCTGGCATGCGGTTTAGCATTGTCTCGGCCTGCTGGTCGATCTGCTGCTTGTTCGGCGGTTACAACCATGGACCGCCAATGCCGGCAAGCGGCTCGTCAAATCGCCAAAAATCTACCTGCGCGATTCCGGCCTGCTGTTTTCGCTGCTGAACTTGCCGACGCTCAACGACGCGCTGGGCCATCCGGTTGCCGGCGGGAGTTGGGAGGGATTTGCGGTGGAAGCGATCATCGCCGTCGCACCCGATGGAACGAAGCCCTATTTCTATCGCTCGGCGGCGGGCCACGAGATCGATCTCGTGCTCGAATTGGCGGCATCCCGTCGCTTTGCGTTCGAGTTCAAAAAGTCGCTCTCGCCATCGGTCGAAAAAGGTTTTCACGTCGCGTGCGCCGACATCCAAGCCAAGCGCAAGAGACTTGTCTATACGGGGCGCGAAGCATACCCGGGCGCGGGCGGCGTGGAAGTCATGCCGCTTCTGGGCACTGGTAAAGTTTGAATTTAGTAGCACACCGCGCATGGTTGCCACCTAATCCCTTAGTGGCATAATGCACCCATGCCCCAAGCATCCAAAGCGAAGAAGAAGCCCGTCCGCCACGTGAAGCCGGACGCCAGCCAATCGGCCCTGTCCGTAGTTGAGAGAGCTATCGGCGGAAAGCTAACGGATAGGCAGGCCGACAAATCAGCGGGCAAGAAGCGGACTCGTCACACAGTTTGATAATCAAAACATGGGACGTGTCCTAAGCCGCTTCCGTAGCGATTTCCTCTAGATGCTTCGCAAAGCGATCATGTGGGATGCCGCCGCGCGTGATGATATTTGCTTCACGCACTAGCCGCGCTTCAAGAACAACGTCCGCCCCGATTTTGTCGTGCTTATGCATCCACCTTGTAACATCTACCCAATCCCAAAGGGGACTTTCCGAGGTAACGCGCGCGACAGGAGCCGGGAATCCTTCGGCGCGCTCGCCCTTGCAGTAGAGTGATATCGCCGCTTTGGACATTCCAGATCGCTGCGCGATGTCCGAAAGGTTCACCAAGTGATCCGGCTCAAATCGTTCCACCTTTGCGCCCGCCTTGTGAACATTGGCAAAAGCGGACGCGATGGCGTGCGCGAAGCTTCGGGACTCTCGCGAAAACTCAAGAATGATGAGGCCCTTCTGAAACGAAATGGTCGCGTCGTCGCATCCCGCTTCAAAGAAGCGGTCCTCAAAGTCATCCGCGTTAGGATTTGGTCCCGACGCGATGATCGCGAACTGATACGTCTTCATTTCCGTTCTCCGGGTGAGAGTGCGCGCAGCGGTTTACAGCCCGCAAAATGTCTTTCGCGTGATTCTCGCCGTTCTTTGGAGTTGACCAGACCGAGATTTGGCACCCTTCCCGATCATTCTTCGGGCACAGGAGTCTCCCCCAGCCATGGCCATTTCCCTTGATGAACCGCCAACCACGCGACTCAGCATCCGAAACCGCAGCCTCAACCTCCTTGTTGGGGTGACGCGGCCTCACAGCGGACGTCCCCTATATACGCCGGTGTAAACAGTTGTCAACACCTTCTCATTCCTTCTATGCCCGGTAGATTGAAAAAATGTGAATGCTTCCAATGACTCACGGAGTTTCTTCCTCGGCGTCAGGCCGGGTTGCGCTCCCGGCAGGCCGCAACAAAACCTTCAAGGCATTGATCGCGCGAACCAATTCGTCCGCTCTTTCTGGACTGCTAAGAAGTCCAGAAACTTCGATGCCAGCCCCTGTAAACGACACTCGAAAAGGCTCTCCGCTTGCTGGTGTGAACACCGTTTCGTGCGGCTGCCGAACGGAAGGTTTTCCATGGGTTGCGGGCTGCATCGCCGACCTCTCTTGATGCCTTTGCCCTCCGGTTGGAGTAGCACTAGCACTGTAATCCGAGCCCTCCTGTGCTACAAGGTCCATAGTCTCTCGGTAAGCTTCTATAACCCGGTCAACCGCGTCAGTGGCGAACTGGCGGCGGATCAGGTAGGCGCGAAGGTTCTCATCACTTGGCCGTTCACCCTCCCATTCATTGAAGATTTCCTGAAAAATTCCCGGTTTGAATGCCGCTTCTCTGATGGCCGAGGCGCGGTCATCCCCCTTTCCGGGGTATAGGATAGAGATCGCCAGCGGAGATACTTTAAGCTTATTCCCCTGTGCTTCATCCAATAGCCCGTACTTAAGAAGGGCAGAGATCGCCTTTAGCGACCCACCATTTAGACCGTTGTACCCTAGATGCTTCGCGATCACTTCTTTTGGGGCCGAAAGGTGCTGCTCGGCCTCGTGGATGGTCCGAATGCGGCTTAGAGCTTCATTCAAGCCGAATGCGGGGTAGTTTGGACTCCTGACCCGAGCCATTTTGTTCTCCGGCTGGTTTAACTTCTTACCCATATAGGATACCGTATAACTCAAGTCAAGCTATTTCGTGCGCCATTTCAATTTTAGCTTCTATAGCATCATACAAGTGCTATATGTCCACTTGTGAACAAGCTGCCAATCGCGAAACGCGTCCAAGTGATCTCCGCCCTGATGGAAGGCGCGGGGGTGAACGCCACAAACCGCATGACGGGCGTTTCGAAGCCGACGATCCTGAAACTGGTCGCCGATCTCGGGACGGCGGGCGCGGCCTATCACGACAAGCACGTTCGCGGCGTGAAGGCTCGTCGCATCCAGTGCGACGAAATCTGGTCGTTCAACTACTGCAAAGACGTGAACCTCGCGAAGGCAAAAGCAGCACCAGAGAAGGCCGGTTCGACGTGGGCGTGGACCGCCATCGAAGCGCAAAGCAAGTTGATGATTTCCTATTGGGTTGGCGACCGTGACGGCGAAACGGCGCTGGCATTCATCGGGGACATGGCGTCTCGCATTGTGGATCGCCCGCAAGTCACGACCGATGGTCTGGCGTCCTACGTTGGCGCAATCGAAGAAATCTTCGGCGATGACGTGGATTTTGCGCAGTTAATCAAGACGTACACCGAGACGCCCGATACGGGTCGCACAGAGAAGAAATACAGCCCCGGAGTGTGCACGGGCTGCTACGGCAAGAAGGTCACCGGCAGACCCGACGCGCGCCATGTGAGCACGTCTTTCGTGGAGTCGAACAACCAGAAGATCAGGCAGCACAATCGCCGCTTCACTCGCCTGTCCTCCGGCCACAGCAAGAAGTTTGAGAACCATTGCCACCATCCGGCGATATTCTTCCTGTTCTACAATTTCGCCCGCGTGCATACGTCCCTGCGCATGTCGCCCGCTATGGCGGCTGGCATCGAGACACGGCTATGGGATATTGAGGACGTGGTCCGCCTGATGGACGCCGAAGAAGTGAAGCAGGGCGCCTAGTCAAACTTTACCAGTGCCCGCTTCTGGATGCCGTTGAAGCCACGAGTATCCCCGGGACAAAGGCAGCCAGGCGATGAGAAGGGGGGAATCACCGCCCCGGATCAGCCGACGCCTTGGTTACAAATTGCTGGGCGTTCTCAACGGGGCGACGCAACATTTGCGCGAAGTAATTAAGTATGATGTCACCGGAAATCGGCGACGCGGAGGCGCGACACGATAACAATTCCGTACACACAGACTTGGAAGCAGCGCAGCATCAACCGGAGCGCAGCGGGTTGGCGCTGCGCTCCGGTGCCGATCACATGCGGTGCAATGCGCAGAGCTTGTTGCCGTCTGGATCGCGCAGATAGGCGAGATAGAGCCTGGGTCCTGCGCCGCCATTGTCGCGCACGCCTGGCGGGTCTTCGATCGAAGTGCCGCCGGCCGCGACGCCCGCCTTGTGCCAGGCATCCGCCTGCGCCGGGTCCTTGGCGGCAAAGCCGATGGTGCCGCCGTTGGCGTGCGTGGCGCTCTTGCCGTCGATAGGCTTCGAAATGCCGAAAATGCCCGTCGGCGTCATATAGAAGAGACGGCCCTTTGGATCGATCACGCCGGGCCCAATACCCAGCGCCCCAAGCGTGGCGTCATAAAATTTCTTCGACCGTTCGATGTCGTTCGATCCCACGAAGATATGCGAGAACATGCGTTTCCTTCCCTTGATGGCATGGCCTTGATGGAGATGGCCGGGAGTTTGCTGTCTCCCTCGCGCGGCGGCAACTCTTGAATTAGGTGAATTAGGGGGACACGGTACTTGGTTGCGGACAGCGCGCCCGGTCGACGGCAAACAGGATACAGCATCTGTTCACGCAGACCCACCTCTCGCTGTGGTGCTCCGCGGCTGCTTATGGCGCGAGCCGGCCGGGTGTCGTGCGACAGGCGAAGTTGGAAGTTGCCCCAAGGCGGTCATGCCCGCAGTTGTCCTTACCCCCCTTGCCATGTGCCTATGTCACAGATTTTAGTTTTGCTGCCAACGGGACCGGGGGTGGGCAATGGCAATGGATTCAGGGAGAGCGGAGCACGGCGGCCGCCTGCTGCGCATTCTGGGAACGCCGTTCGGCATCGCAGCGGGGATAGGCGCCATGATCGGCGCCGGCATCATGCGTGCCCCCTCCAGCATGGCCGCGCTGGTGCCGAACGGATACGTGCTGATCGGTCTGTTGCTGTTCGGCGCCGCCGTCATCACCCTTGGCTGCAACATGGTAGCCGAGATGGCTACGGCCATGCCGCGCGACGGCGGCGGCTACGTCTATGCACGGCGGGCCTTCGGCGATGTGGCCGGCCTGGCAGTTGGCTGGACGATGTGGATGTCCATCGTCGCTGGCGTCGCCGCGCTCTGCGTCGCCTTCGCCGACTTTCTCGGTGGGGTCTTGCCGATGACGCCGACCGACAGGATTCTTGTCGCGGTCGCGATGCAGGGCCTGCTCTTCGCCTACAATTATGCCGGCATCCGCGAGGGGCGCTTTGCTACCCTGCTCACCAGCGCGCTCAAGGCGATCGCGCTGCTGACCTTCGTCATCGCTGCCTTTCTGTTCGTCCCACATGTGGCGCCGACAGCGCATCTTGTAGCCACGACTGCCGTACCGCTGGGCTTTGCCGGCATCGTTGCAGCCTATCAACTCATCGACGGCGCCTATGCTGGGTGGGACATGTCGATCGCGTTTACCGGCGAGAACGAAGATCCGGCGCGCGCCATTCCGCGCAGCTTGTTCGGCGGCGTGGTGGCCACCGCGGTGCTATATCTGGCCGTGATAGCCGTTATGCTTGCAACATTGGGCGCCAAGGGCCTCGCGGCAACGCCGTCGCCCTTCGCACGCATCGC
>JAGWRJ010000631.1 GCA_028869725.1 Alphaproteobacteria bacterium
AGCCCAGTGCGGTGAGGTAGTTGTCCTCGACGCGCACGAAGCTGTCCTCGCATTGCGCGTAGATCATGCCGAACACGGCGTCGGCATCGGTCTTGCCGTGCACGTGCGGGATGCCCCAGTCGTCGCGGGTGATCGTGACGTTTTGCGCTTCCTTCTTGAGTCGTGAGTGACCGGAGTCATGTAGTGTCGATACGATTTCAGCTCGAGCGAAGATGCTGGGCACCAGCAGGAAGACGGCGGCGCAAAACAGCCTTGTTGTCCTGCACGTGAGGTGTAGAGCCAGATTCGACATGGGCATCCCCGTATTATTATTGACCACTCGAAATTGATGGTGCCTAAAATAACCGACCTATGGTGACGAACGCACAGCCTGACACGATTATGCCGCGCTTTGCGAGTAAGTGCTGGAACGCCAGGTCCAGGGTCATCGGCTAGGCAGGTGGTTGAGGAAGGCAAAAAAATATCCAGTAGCACTTCGACCAAGCCGTGGATTAATTTCGAGGACTACAGGTTCGCCGTCGCGCATCTTGTAATCCACGCAGCACAGACCTTCGTAGCCTATGGACGCCAGCATGTCCGAGAAGAGAGAAGTCCACGAACAAGGACGGATCATCATCAAGGCGGGTTCGGTCTTGCTATTGATCGGATAATCCGTGTTGTAGCTGTACTCCACGTCCAAGGCGTACACGATGCGGCCTCCCAAGTACAGGATGTGACTTGCAAACACATATCGGCCGGGGATGTATTCTTGCTGAAAGTAATCTTTTTTCGAAAGTTGCGTTGCTAACGCCAGTTCTTGGTGTGTCGTGGTCACGATGTGGCAATGCTCGCCAGCTTCATCTATGCGTTTCTTCAGGACGTAGGGATGGGCAGTTGTGGCGCCAGTGCGTGGCAACCATTTACCGAACCCGCGATCGCCTAGATGTTCGTGGAATTTTAGTTTGTCATCGCAAAGGTCGATGGCTTCAAGCCTAGGTATGGGGATTAGATTCCGCATTCTTGAACGTCGCGCGCTCAGAAACCGGACGTCCTTCATGTCTAAAGGAATTACGAGGTCGTAATGATCGAGGGGTGAATTCTGGATGTCGCCAAAGGTAACTTGATGGCGAGTCAGGCTGAACTTCCTTGCGAGAGGTTCTACCCAGCCATCGCGGGCGCTGAAAAGTATTTTGAGTGGTGTGCTTGTTGTGAAGCGGCTACGAATAAGCTCGCGGATCAAGAATCGCTTGCTTCGATATTGGGCACGCAACCGGTTGATAGTCACGAATGGATTCTTCATTGCTGGTGCGAGTCAATGTCTGGGCTGCTGAGCTGCTGCCGGTATCGCGGACACCATGTTAGGGAATCGTTCCCCGCCATCCGCAACGCCCGATAGTGGGTAAAGTCCGTCCACTCTGAGTGGATGTGACCTGAGGCGGTTTTTGTAGCCACTCAGGCGATGAGTCTCGGTTCGATGGTAGCGGTTTCGATCCGGTTCTGGCGAACCTCGGCAGGTCAGTCAGACACGCTCATGCCGCCGAACTTGCTGCGCCATAGGTAGTAGGACGCTTCGTTGAAGCCGTGCTGGCGGCACAGCTCGGTGACCACCATCCCCGCTTCGGCCTGCTTGAGAAACCCGATGATCTGCTCGGTCGTGAATCTGCTCTTGCGCATGTCCGTCCTCTCTGGGTGAACGGACTTTACCTACTATCGGTTGGTACGGCTGGTGGGGGGCAGGTCATCAGCAGCCCGCAGGTGCGCGATTCGATCCACCAGCGCGCGCTTGGGGCGTGGCGTCCCTACGAAAGTCGGCTGGAGCCGTTGCGAAAGGCGTTGGCCTTGTCGCGGCAATCCGCCGCATGATCGCGCCGGCATGAAAAAAGGGCCGGCAGAGCCGGCCCTTGCAAAGCATCGTGACTTGGCGATGCGGTTTACTTGCCGCCGAAGTGGATGTTGAGATCGAGCCAAATGGCGCGGCCGAACGGGTTGTAGTTGAACTGGTTGTAATACGGCCAACCCACCCATGTCGTGTCGCGCGGCGGCATGGAATCGAACACGTTGTTGACGATCAACTGCGTGTTGATGTCCGGGGTCACCTGGTACTTCACGCTGGCGTTGTACACCATCCAGGGCGGCA
>JAGWRJ010000632.1 GCA_028869725.1 Alphaproteobacteria bacterium
AGCCGCGTTCCCAGTAATGTCCAGCGTCGCGGTGATCAAAACGATCCCGTCTGCTGTTGTGGTCTGGCCTCGGATGACGGTCGAAAGGGGGGGGCTGGCGCTCGTTTGCATTGCGCCGATTGCGGTCAGTGAAATCGTGCCGTTGATGAGCATAGTCCGGACTTGTGCCCTGGCTCCGAGGGATCCATGTCCTGGTATTTGGTCGCGGACCTTGGCCCACAGCACCCTGGTTCGGGCCCGTCTGACCAAAGTTTTGGGGGTGGCCAAACGCTCCCTCGGCGCTGCCCGGAGCGAGGTAGGGTCTGACCGAATGTGTATAGCCTGGCCGAGGACTGCGGCCGACAGGAGGCCTCTGCGGTCGGGCGCCGTCGCGATTCCAGACACGAGAAGATGGCTCAGGGCCCCGGCGTGCGCCCAACGTCGGGGCTGCTGGGGCCTGCATCATAGCTGGACCGCGAAATTGGCCTGGCTGACGGGCAACATCTTCGTGACCGAGTATCCGTGCGCGTCGGGCTGCCGCAGCGCCATACGGCTGCTGAGGTGCCCGATAGGCAGGCGGCGCGGACCCGCGTTCTGGAGAATGGGCGACGGGGGGCTCGTGCTCATTTCGGGGGGCGGCAAGCGCCGGAGTAGCAAAGAGGATACAGGCAGCTCCAAGGGCAGCGAGGATCTTCTGGGTCATGGAAAGTGCCTCCAATGGGCCGTTGACAGCATGACTGTGACATCGCGCCCATGCTGGGCGCCAAGAAATGAACGGGGGGTGAACCGTATCCTCCTGTGACAGCCCTGCGGGCGTGCTATAGAGCGGCATGAGCGCCGCAATTACTCCCGCACCTAGCTCCGAGGTCGCTGTTACCAGTGCCTGCTTTTCCAACCGCGGCCCAATCGCCATCATTGCGGGCCCATGCCAGCTCGAAAGCCGGGCTCACGCGCTGGAAATTGCCAGCGCGCTGAAGGAGATGGCAGCCGCAGCGGGTATAGGTCTGGTATATAAGACCAGCTTCGACAAGGCCAACCGTACATCCGCCAGTGCTCAGCGCGGGCTGGGTCTGAAGGCATCGTTGCCGATTTTTGCCGAAATTCGGGAGCGGTTGGGCCTTGCGGTGCTAACCGATGTCCATGAACGCGAGCAGTGTCCGGCGGTCGCTGAGGCTGTCGATATCCTCCAGATCCCAGCTTTCCTGTGTCGGCAGACCGACCTGCTGGTTGCCGCCGCGCAAACAGGAAGGGTTGTAAACGTCAAGAAGGGGCAGTTTCTCGCGCCCTGGGACATGAAGAACGTTATCGGCAAAATCACTGCAGCCGGAAATCCGCAGGTGCTCGTGACCGAGCGGGGCACGAGCTTTGGCTACAATACGCTCGTTGTAGACATGACCGGCCTGCCCGTGATGGCCTCCTATGGCGCCCCTGTGATCATAGACGCCACTCATGCCGTGCAGAAACCGGGTGGGCAGGGCGCCTCCTCCGGAGGCAATCGTGATTTGGCGCCCTATATAGCCCGTGCTGCTGTGGCAGCAGGTGTGGCCGGTGTATTTATGGAAGTCCATCAAGACCCCGACCATGCGCCGTCGGACGGGCCCAACATGCTCCATCTGAAGGACGTCCCCACGCTGCTTGCCGAACTGATGGCAATTGATCGGGTCGTCAAAACCCGCTCCAGCGTAGGATTAGCACGAGCCTGAAACGCGCAGGTCAGACCATCAGATAGGTCCGAATGACGCCCCAGAACCCCAGGATGATCAGGACGACTAGCCCGAGCGTCTGAATGAGGAATCCGGTGCTACGTTTCTCAGGCGCAGCCATATAGCCAAACATGTAGAGGATGCGCCCAACGAGCCAGACCGCGCCGGCGGCGGCCGGGATATAGCCTCCAAACCAGATCGCTGACACCCAAAGTGCCGGAAGGAATGCCATGGCATTTTCGAGCGTGTTCATCTGGACGCGAACCGCGCGTTCAAATTCTGGGTGACCAGTCATTGCAGGAGCCTTGATGGCATGCTTGCCGCGCATGCGACCAACAAGGACCCCGGTATAGAAGAACAGAACCACGGTCAGCATGGTAATGAGGGCAGTGTAAAGCATGGCAGGCGTTGCAAAGTCGCTCATGGCATTCCTCCCAAATGTGACCGAAAGCTTACAGTGAGTCGGGGAGTGCGGCTCGGGCTCGGTGCGCCGCCATTTCCCCGCTTGCGCTTGAAGCCCTGGCGGCGATCGCCTAGAAGAGCGCCTCCAGCCAGTCCAGGTGCATCATGACCGCTATTGTCGACGTTACCGCACGCGAAATCCTTGATTCCCGGGGCAATCCGACCGTTGAAGTCGATGTGACCCTAGAGGACGGCTCGTTCGGACGGGCGGCGGTACCCTCAGGAGCATCCACAGGAGCTCATGAGGCGGTCGAATTGCGTGATGGCGGAAAGCGCTATGGTGGCAAGGGCGTGGAGGGGGCTGTAAGCGCGGTCAACACCGAAATCTTCGATGCACTTGCAGGGCTCGAGGCCGAGGAGCAGACCCGGATCGATCAACTGATGTGCCAGCTTGACGGCAGTGCGAACAAGTCGCGTCTGGGGGCAAATGCGATACTGGGTGTGTCACTTGCTGTGGCAAAGGCGGCTGCCGAAGCTGCAAATATGCCGCTCTACCGCTATGTCGGGGGTACTTCAGCGCGGGTGCTACCTGTGCCCATGATGAATATCATCAATGGTGGTGTTCATGCAGACAATGCCATCGATTTTCAGGAATTCATGATTATGCCGGTCGGCGCTCCGAGCCTGCGCGAAGCGCTGCGCATGGGAGCCGAAGTGTTTCACGCACTCAAGACCGCTCTGCGCAAGGCCGGCCACAATACCAATGTAGGGGACGAAGGCGGCTTTGCTCCCAACCTCAAGAGTGCCGATGAGGCTCTGGGTTTCATTCTGAGGGCGATTGAATCTGCAGGATACCGGCCCGGCGACGATATCATGTTGGCGCTGGACTGTGCCTCAACAGAATTTTTCAAGGATGGTCGCTATATACTTGAAGGTGAAGGAAAAACCCTGGATGCAGAGGGACTGATCCGACTCTACGAGGATCTGGCGGGGCGCTATCCGATTGCCTCGATTGAGGACGGTATGGCTGAAGACGATTGGGCGGGCTGGCAGGCGCTGACCAGTGCGCTGGGCCGGCGGCTTCAACTTGTCGGGGACGATATCTTCGTGACCAATACCGCGCGCCTGAGTGATGGAATATCCCGGTCTGTGGCCAACGCAATTCTGGTCAAGGTCAATCAGATCGGAACCCTCAGTGAGACGCTGGAGGCTGTCGATATGGCCCAGCGCGCGCGCTACAACGCGGTAATGAGCCATCGTTCGGGAGAGACCGAAGATTCCACCATTGCGGATCTGGCCGTCGCAACCAATTGCGGCCAGATCAAAACCGGGTCGCTGGCGCGATCGGATCGACTCGCCAAATACAACCAATTGCTGCGCATTGAGGAAATGCTCGATGACCAGGCGCGCTTTGCGGGCAGAGCGGTGCTGTCTCGCGAGATTTCATCCAACTAAGGTAACGTCTGAGAGAAACTGGTTATGGCTATGAAAAAGAAAAAAGAAATGCCGCAACCTTTCGCAGCGGCGACCAAAGATCAGCGTTATGCGGGGACATATGAAGTTCTGGTTCCTGTCGAAGGGCGTGTTCGTCCGCTGAGGGCTGCCCAGAACTTTCCGACACTTAAGGCTGCCGAGGATTGGATCCACTCTGCGGATGGCGCCGAGACTATTGCGCGGCTTGTTGCTGAAAACGCGGCTTAGGGGCGTTAACTGATTTTTGCTTGACGGTAGGAATCACAAGTGATTCCTTGCTGTTATGCGGATTCGACACAGTGTATCGAGTTTGATTGCGGCGCTGATCGTTCCGACGATCTGTGGTGCCTTCATTACCTATTTCGTGTGGTCGGCGTTCACTGGCCCTCGTGGTTTTGAAGAGCTAGGCGCGGTACGGGCGCGTCTTCAGATCAGGCATGCGCAATTGGCATCCCTGGTCACGCGGCGTAAGCGCTTGCAGCATCGCATCCATTTGCTGGAACCTGGATCGGTAGACCCGGACATGCTCGAGGAAGTAGCGCGCAACCAGCTTATGGAGGGGATACCCGGGCAGGTAGCGGTTCCCCGCAGCGCTGTGCACTGAGGAAGATGACCTGACGGACTGACAGAACGTCATGGCTTGCCAAATGGCCCCTGCCTTGCCACAAGGCGCGGCGGTTCTACCCGCATCACACTGTCAGTTCCAGGAGTTATCCTGCCATGGCTGATGCCACGCCGACCCCTGCGCCCCCTCCGACCGCCCCTGCGCTGGAGCCGGACCTCGCAGCGCGGCTCTATCACGATATGCTGCTCATCCGTCGCTTCGAGGAAAAGGCCGGCCAGCTGTACGGCATGGGTCTGATCGGCGGCTTCTGCCATCTTTATATCGGACAGGAGGCCGTCGTGGTTGGCATGCAGTCCTGTGTGGGCGAGGAGGATCAGATCATTACCGCCTATCGCGATCATGGCCACATGCTCGCCGCGGGTATGGATCCAAAAGGTGTTATGGCCGAACTGGCCGGACGCAGCACAGGGTATTCCAAAGGCAAGGGCGGCTCCATGCACATGTTTAGCATAGAGAAGCGCTTCTATGGCGGCCACGGCATAGTTGGTGCTCAGGTCCCGCTAGGAACAGGCCTTGCGTTCGCCAATCGCTATCGCAAATCCAAAGGTGTGTGCCTGACCTATTTTGGCGATGGCGCGGCGAACCAAGGTCAGGTCTATGAGAGCTTCAATATGGCTGAGCTCTGGAAGTTACCTGTCGTCTACATCGTAGAAAACAACCAGTACGCAATGGGAACCAGCGTCAATCGCGCCAGCGCGGACCAGCATTTCTATAATAGAGGGGCGTCTTTCGGAATTCCGGGGGAGCAGGTCGACGGCATGGATGTAGAGGCGGTGCATGCGGCGGCCCGGCGCGCGATTGACTGGTGTCGAGAGGGCAATGGCCCCATCATCCTGGAAATGCAGACCTACCGATATCGCGGTCATTCCATGTCCGATCCGGCGAAATACCGCTCCCGCGAGGAGGTCAACGAGGTGCGCGAAAAGCGCGATCCCATTGAGCATCTGGGGCAGAAACTGATTCAGCGCGGTCAGATGGATGCTGATGGGCTGAAGGCGGTGGACCGACAAATCCGTCAGATCGTCAATGCAGCTGCAGAATTCGCGTCTGAAAGCCCGGAACCTGATCCCGAAGAACTTTACACGGACGTTTACGCCTGATGGCCAGTCAGATTCTCATGCCCGCTCTCTCGCCGACCATGGAAGAGGGCAAGCTCGCCAAGTGGCTCGTCAAGGAAGGTGATGAGATCCATCCAGGCGATATTCTTGCCGAGATCGAAACCGACAAGGCGACAATGGAATTTGAAGCGGTGGATGAAGGTCGTATCGGCAAGATACTGGTTCCGGAGGGAAGCGAAGGGATCAAGGTCAATCAACCGATCGCCGTTGTGATAGGGGAAGGGGAAAGTGCGCCGTCGGGCATGACCTCCGCGGCCAAGGCAGCCGCCAGTGATGGACCCGCGACGAAGGTGGCGAAAGAGCCCCAACCGGCCCGCACCCTGCAGGCGACTTCGCCAACACCCGCACCGGCCCCGGCGGCAGGACTTGTCGAACCTGAGGTCCCGGAAGGTACCGAACTGGTGACCATGACGGTGCGCGAAGCGCTTCGCGATGCCATGGCAGAAGAGATGCGCCGGGACGAGAGGGTATTTCTCCTAGGGGAGGAGGTCGCTCAGTACCAGGGCGCGTACAAGGTTAGCCAGGGGCTTCTTGATGAGTTTGGCGCCGAGCGTGTGATCGATACGCCGATAACCGAGCACGGGTTTACTGGGTTGGGCGTTGGCACCGCGTTTGCGGGATTACGCCCGATCGTCGAATTCATGACCTGGAATTTCGCCATGCAGGCGATTGACCAGATCATCAACTCTGCCGCCAAAACGCGCTACATGTCGGGTGGCCAAATGCATTGCCCGATCGTATTCCGTGGTCCAAATGGAGCTGCGGCGCGGGTCGCAGCGCAGCACAGCCAGGACTATTCGAGCTGGTATGCGCACATACCGGGTGTAAAGGTGGTAGCGCCTTATTTTGCTGCTGATGCGAAGGGACTGCTTAAGGCCGCAATTCGTGACCCCAATCCGGTCATATTCCTTGAGAATGAAATCGTTTACGGTCGCAGCTTCCCAGTCCCCAAGCTTGACGACTACGTGATTCCTATTGGCAAAGCCCGGGTCATCAAGGCAGGCCGTGATGTGACGCTGGTGGCGCATTCCATTAGTGTCGGCCTGATTATTGAGGCCGCTGAGAAGCTCGCCGCAGAAGGTATCGATGCCGAATTGATCGATCTACGCAGTTTGCGGCCGCTTGATCTGCCTACCATCTTGGAGAGCGTCAGGAAGACCAATCGCATCGTAACCGTTGAACAGGGTTGGCCGGTCTGCTCGGTCGGCTCGGAGATTGCCGCAGCGGTTGCCCTTGAAGCTTTCGATTGGCTGGATGCGCCGCCGATGAAGGTGACCGGAAAGGACGTGCCGATGCCTTATGCAGCAAATCTCGAGAAATTGGCGCTACCGACCGTAGACGATGTGATCAATGCGGCCAAGGCGGTTTGCTATCGAGGGTGAATTGTGGCGCAGATGTCCTGGAAGAAAGGCGGATGCCATTGTGGTGGGGTAGTCTTTGAGGTCGAAACCCCGGATGAGATCGAACTGGTGGATTGCAATTGCTCCATTTGTTCAATGAGCGGTTATCTCCACCTGCTTGTACCAGGCTCGCGTTTTCGTCTTTTGCGCGGCCAAGATCTGCTCACCACGTATACGTTCGCGACGCAAACCGCAAAGCACCTATTTTGTTCGCGATGTGGCATCAAATCCTTCTATGTGCCCCGTTCACATCCTGACGGGTTCTCGGTCAATTATCGGTGCCTGAATGCATCGGACTTTACCTCGGTGACGACTACTCCCTTCGATGGCCGCCTCTGGGATGATAATGCGGCTAAGCTCAAGCCGCTGGAGAGCTAATCGTGTCCACCAAGATTCTCATGCCCGCCCTGTCGCCAACCATGGAAGAGGGCAAGCTCGCCAAATGGCTTGTCAAGGAAGGCGACGTGGTTCATTCCGGCGATGTGATTGCTGAGATTGAAACTGATAAAGCCACGATGGAGTTCGAGGCTGTTGACGAAGGGCGCATCGCAAAAATCCTCGTGCCGGAAGGCAGGGAAGGAGTGAAGGTCAACGAACCGATCGCGGTGCTGGCTGGTGAGGGTGAAGATCTGAACGCAGCGGTCGATACTATTTCTTCGGCAATGGCGTCCATCAAGGACGCGGTAGCTGCGGAAGCCGGAACCTCCATCGGTCGAGACAAGGAATCTGATACGCAAAATGTGTCTGCCGACGCTACCCAATCTGCGCGCACAGCGCCGACAGACAGCCGAACACAGCAGTTGAAGCCGACGATGAGGACTGAGGCCGACCGCATTTTCGCCTCGCCTCTGGCTCGCCGCATAGCGGCAGATCGCGGTATTGATCTGAGCGGGCTCAAAGGTAGTGGTCCGCGTGGCCGGATTGTTAAAGCCGATGTTGAAACGGTGCTTAAGTCTGGTGGCGTGACCACCCAGGCGCGTGGCAGTTTACCCAGTGCCGGCCCAGCCAAAGCGGCAGCTACGGGCGCCGTTGCCCCCCTTCCTGATGCCAAGGTCTTCTTCAAGTCAGAGGACTATGACCTGGTACCCCATGATTCGATGCGCAAGTCGATCGCCCGTCGACTTACGTCGGCTACATCCCTAATCCCGCATTTCTACCTAACGATCGACTGCCGTATTGACTCGCTCCTGCAGGTGCGTGCCAAGCTCAACGGCCAGGCGCCAAAGGGTGAGGGGACCTATAAACTTTCGGTCAACGACTTTGTCGTCAAGGCGACGGCACTAGCTCTTAAGCGGGTGCCAGAAGTCAACGCCAGCTGGACCGAGGATGCCGTGCTACGTCACCATCATGCCAATATTGGTGTCGCAGTGGCGCTGGACTTTGGGCTCATTACCCCCATCGTCTTTCGTGCAGAAGACAAGGGCCTCATAGAAATTTCCAGCGTGGTTAAGGAGTTGGCTGACCGGGCACGCGCAAAACAGCTGAAACCGCAGGAATTTGAAGGTGGAACCTTTGCTATCTCCAATCTTGGCATGTTCGGTATCAAGCAGTTTACGGCGGTGATCAATCCACCGCATGCAGCCATTCTTGCTGTTGGGGCAGGAGAAGAGCGGGCGGTGATACGGGACGGCAAAGTGGAAGCCGCTACTGTTATGACCTTGACCATGTCCTGTGACCATCGCGTTATTGATGGAGCTACGGGCGCGCGATTTTTATCGGTTCTCAAAATTTTCCTGGAAGATCCGGCCGCGATGTTGTTGTAGGCGCGCGCCGTCACGGAGGGTAGCATGGGTAGCGACCTCGACGGCTTGGTAGATATGGCAGGGGCAGTTGTAGCCGAAGCGGCTGCATTGACCCACGCCGCACATCGCGAATTTTGCGGCAATTGCGGCACGAAGTTTACTGGCCAGTTTTGCTCAGACTGTGGTCAGGAGCGAGATACGCATCGCCGCTCGCTAATCGGATTACTACACGACCTCATAGAGGACGTGCTCAGCTTCGATAGTCGGATCTTGCGTACCGCTGGAGCACTGGTTCTGCGTCCTGGGGAACTGTCCTGCGCCTTTCGGGAAGGGCGCCTTCGGCGCTATGTCCCCCCAATTCGGCTCTACTTCTTCGCAACGCTGCTTTTCTTTCTGACACTGAGCGTAACCGGCATTGCACTGATGCGTCTTGAGATCGTCGATCACCCGATACCGCCTGGGATGAGCGCCAAGATCGCGGCACGCATGGCTACCATTGAAGGGAAGCCCGGTCCTAAGCTGAACAAGTTACAGGACGGTTCTGCAAGACATACTATCTCGCTTACGCTACCCGGAGCAGGAAAGGGAAGCTCGAACATCTACATTGCCGATAGCACCGGAAAGGTTTTGTTACCAGCGTTACGAACACAGTTTTTCGTACCGAAAGGCGGCCCCGCACCAAAGCTATCCGCTCAAACCAAACAATTCCTTGTTAGTGCCAGGGAACGTTTGAAGAGAGAGCAGATCCAGATGGAGGCCAAAAAATCCGGATGGGGCATCGGAGACTGGGTGTTCAGCCACATGCAGAATGCAACCGTGGTTCTTGAGCACAATCCTGACGCGGTTAACGGGCCGTTGATGAACTGGATTCCTCGCGCTTTGTTTCTACTTTTGCCCACCTTTGCGCTGCTGCTGGCACTTTTCTACATAGGCAGTCGACAGGATTTTTATTTTGTTGATCATCTTGTCTTCTCACTCAATCTTCACAGCTTCGCTTTTGTGGTACTGATATTGGTGGCCATTTTGGCAACCTTTGGCATAAGTGCGCAACTTGGCTGGGTGGCGCTGGCTGTGATCGGGATTTATATGCTTCTGGCCATGAAGCGCTTTTACGGGCAGGGGTGGGTCAAAACGTCTGTAAAGTTTGCTTTTGTCTCATTCATCTACTTCTTCATCATTCTCATTCCGGCTCTTTTCATGGTCGTAATGGTCAGTGCACTGGAATCTTGATCATCGGAGCATTTTATGTCTGACAGTTTTGATGTCGTCGTAATTGGCAGTGGTCCTGCAGGCTATGTGTGCGCAATCCGGTGCGCGCAACTTGGTCTTGAGACGGCGATCATCGAGCGCAGTGAGCTGGGTGGGGTCTGTCTGAACTGGGGATGCATCCCGACTAAGGCCTTACTTCGATCAAGCGAAATATTTCATCTGATGCACCGTATGGAAGAGTTCGGGTTTTCCGGAAGCGACCTTAAATTCGATTTGAAGAAAATCGTCGCACGATCACGTGCGGTAGCCCAAAGGCTATCAAACGGTGTCGCTTTTCTCATGAAGAAACACAAGATCTCAGTGATCTCCGGAGAGGCCAAGCTCGCCGGAGCTGCAAAGGTGACGGTAACGAAGGATGGGTCGAGCAGAAGCATTTCTGGAAAAAATATAGTAATTGCAACGGGTGCGCGTGCGCGGACTCTGAACGGCTTGGAGCCTGACGGGAAGTTGGTTTGGACCTACCGAGAGGCGCTTGTCCCACCATCATTTCCCAAGAAACTCCTCGTAATAGGGTCCGGTGCAATCGGTATCGAATTTGCGAGTTTCTTCCGCACGCTAGGAAGTGAAGTGGCCGTCGTTGAAGTTATGGATCGCATACTTCCAGTAGAGGACGCGGAAATCTCGGCTCTTGCGGAAAAGGCATTCATCAAGCAGGG
>JAGWRJ010000633.1 GCA_028869725.1 Alphaproteobacteria bacterium
GTGGACACCAGATTCAGGTCGGCACCCACGCCGATGCCGGTCACGAAGCGCCAGATGGAAAGCGTCACGATACCGGTTGCGGTGGCGTCCAGAAACGAGCCAATGGCAGTGATGGTGAGTGTGATGATCAAGGTGCGGTAACGGCCCACGCGATCGGCAATCGCTCCGATGACGATGGAACCGATGACATAGCCAACGAGGCCGAGCGCCAATGCGACGAACAGCGCTTCCGAGCCGGAGAGCTTGAACTGCTCCGCGATGGCCGGCATCGCATAGCCGATGTCGGCAATGTCGAAGAATGTGAAGAAATAGCCGATGCCGATGACCACCAGATACCAGCGCGGCAGCGTCCAGACCGGAATGCGGTCCTGGCGCGCGAGCACTTGCGCTGCGGTCAGCGTAACGGATGAGCCTGACGGTGCGTCCGTGCCCGATGACTTGTTGGTGTTGTTCACGGAGCCTTGAGCCTGTACACCCGCTGACGCGGGCGGTGCCGCATCATAAGGCGTCGGTAAGCTTCGGCGCTACCGCCGGTGCTTGGGCGTATGACGCGTTTGGTTAAATTGGTGCCCGGAGAGGGCGAGGGCGGGAGTATTTACGCAAACATTGTTTGCGTCCGCCCGAGCGCCGCCGCAGGGAAGCGGCGGCTGGTTAGCACACCAGGGACGGTTCATAGCCACGACGTCTTAGTCAATTGGTGCCCGGAGAGGGTGAGGGCCGCGTTTTCATGCGAGCACTGCTCGCATCGGCCCGAACGCCCCGACAAGGGCGGGAAACGCTACTTCACGCGGCCGCATCACGGATGTGCGTCCCGCGCCGCAAGCGGAGCAGGATTGCACGACGCCGCGGTCCGAACTGGCATTCACGCTAGATGCTGCTCCGCGATCAGCTTCTTCAATCGGGCGTCCCCTTCTGTAGGCGTTTCAATTCCGCCACCTGCGACAGGCCCATGCCTTCAAACCGACGTCGCCATATTTACAGCGTCGATTCTGATACCTCGTACTAGCGCGTCGTGGTCGGTACACCGCTCCCTGCCGCATCGCCCAGAACTTGGACGATCTGCTCCTCCTAAAATTGCTTCTTTATCTCGAACCTCTATTACCCTATCCTAAACGTGACATCGGTCCGAAAAACCGGGGGCACTCCACAAGGGTATGATGGTATTTGTCGGCATCTGGGTCATCAAGTACCTGAAAAAAAGAGGGGGTTGGCGAGAATAACTACGCCATCATCACTACCGGTCCCAACCCACTCGCCGCCAACGTGCACTTCCAGATGCCGGTAATTCTAGACGCTGCCCGATCCAAAACTTGTCTGGATCCGGACTAGAGGAATTTTGAGAAGCTCGAAAGCTTCTTGATGTCGTATCAAGGCAGGGGCATCGGCAAGTACCAAGTGAGCCCGTTAGTGGACAGCGTGCGTTACATCGGACAGAAATTCTTGGAGCCGGTAGGATTAAGACTAGGGTTATCCACAGGCTAGGGAGTCGAGGTGCTGCCGAAAGAAAAGCAAAACGTGCTGCGATGGATACGCAAGCTTCAGCCTTTGGCAAGAGGGCGCTCAAGAGAAGCCCGCGAGCTTACTGAGGCTATTTTGTTTCAGTGGCAAGAGATTTCCTTTCCTGAGCTTACAAGAGGCAAATCAGCCGCAGCACCGCGATTCGTCAAAAACACGGCAATCATCAGATTTGCACACTGGATCGCCGGGATGGATTTTCTGGATGCTGCGTTTTGGCTTTCATCGACCTACGCGACTTGGATTGGCGATGAAAATCGACGATCTCAAGCAATGTACTTCACGCCCCCTGAACTGTCTGCTCGCATCATTGAGAACCTAAAAGAGCACGGCGCGAGTTTAACCAAGCACAAATGGATGGATCCCGCATGTGGTGGCGCGGCGTTCCTTGCGCCTGTGGCCATGCAAATGGCAGCAGCCCTAAAGAAGCAAGGCAAGACCCCTGCGGCTACTTTGAAACATATCTCAACCCACCTAATTGGAAATGACCTAAATCCCTTCCTGAAGAAGCTGTCGAATGAATTTCTCAGGATGGCGCTTTATGAAGAAGTTGTAGCGGCCACAAAAGTGCCAAGGTTTTGTTTGCATCAAGTGGATGCTCTTGTTGGGCTAAGACGGTACGCGGGGAAGATCGATGTTGTAATTTGCAACCCTCCGTATAGAAAAATAACGAACGAAGAGCGAACTGGTCTTCAATTCCAGTACGCAGATTTGGTTGGTGGACAACCAAATTTATATGGATTCTTTTTTCGCCTTTCAACGAACTTGCTTAAGCCCGAAGGCGTTGCTGGCCTGCTGACCCCTACCAGCTTCTTTTCTGGTGTAAATTTTGCGGCGGTCCGAAACCACATCACTAGTCAAACCAGAGTCTTACAGTTGGATCTCTTTCATGAGAGGGTCCAGCTATTTGTCGGGGCGCAGCTCGATGCTGCTATCACTATTTGCGAGCGCCGCGATAAACCGGTTACA
>JAGWRJ010000634.1 GCA_028869725.1 Alphaproteobacteria bacterium
ATAGATCTTCCGTCAAAGTACGGACTTCAGGGCCTCGGCAACAGCGGGATGCATGATCTTTCCGGCTTTGACATTCAGTCCGTTGTTAAAACCGGGATCATCCTTCAGGGCCGCATCGGCTCCCTTGTTTGCTAGCGCATAGACGTAGGGCGCTGTTGCGGCGTTCAATGCATAGGTGGATGTCAGTGGCGCCGCGCCGGGCATGTTTGCGACGCAGTAATGGACGATGCCATCCACTTCATAGGTCGGATCGGCATGTGTGGTGGGGTGGCTTGTTTCAAAACACCCGCCTTGATCGATCGCCACGTCGACGATCACTGCACCTTTGCGCATGAGCTTGAGATCTTCGCGTGTGACAAGCTTTGGAGCTGCAGCACCGGGAAGCAGCACGCATCCAATGACAAGGTCGGCGTCTGCGACCGCTGCGCGGATGGCCTGTCTGGTCGACATAGCGGTCTTCACGCGGCCGCCGAACTCCGCATCGATTTCCTCCAGTCGCGAGGGCGCGATATCGAACAAGGTCACATCAGCACGCAGACCCGCCGCCATTGCAGCTGCATGCCGGCCGGACACTCCGCCCCCCAGAACGACAACTTTGGCGGGTGGCACGCCGGGAACACCTCCCATCAGCATGCCGCGTCCTCCTGCAGGCTTTAGCAGAAGAGTCGATCCAACCTGTGACGCCATGCGACCAGCGACCTGGCTCATCGGCGCCAGAAGTGGCAGGCGTCCGGCTTTGTCGGTTATGGTTTCATAGGCAATGCACGTAGCGCCAGATTTCATGAGTCCCTTGGCTTGCTGTGGATCGGGCGCAAGGTGAAGGTACGTGAAGAGGGTGTGGCGTGGACGCAGCCTGGCGATCTCTTCCGGCTGCGGTTCCTTCACCTTGACGATCATGTCGACGGCTTCGAACAATGTATCCGCGTCGGCGACGACTTTTGCCCCCGATGATTGATAGTCCTGATCGGACTGACCGATTCCAACCCCTGCTCCTGCTTCGACGAATACGTCGTGGCCCATCGCAACCAACTGGTGGACTACAGCCGGCACGAGTCCGACGCGAAATTCCAAGGTTTTTATTTCCTTTGGAACACCTATCTTCATGACTATTTCTCTCTAGGTTGTGTCAGGGGATTTTGCTAAGTACATCGCGTATTGTCGTGACCATGCGGTCAATCTGGTCCTTTTCGACAATCAGTGGCGGCGAAAGCGCAATTATGTCGCCGGTGACGCGGATGAGTAGACCACGATCAAAGCAGGTGTCGTATGCTTCAAGTGCCCGCTCGGTAGCTTTGCCTTTGCGCGGCTCCAGTTCTATTCCGGCGATGAGGCCAAGGTTGCGAACATCGATGACGTGACGGGCATCCGCAAGGCTGTGTATTGCCTCTTCCCAATAGTTCGAAAGGTTGTGCGCGCGCGCAAACAGATCCTCGTCGGCATAGGTCTGAAGCGTGGCGAGGCCTGCAGCGCAGGCCAAGGGATGCGCAGAGTAGGTGTAGCCATGGAACAGCTCAATCGGTGTGTCCGCAGCCTCGAGGATCGTGTCATAGACGGCTGAATTGACCGCGACCGCGCCCATCGGCACGGTGCCATTGGTCAATCCCTTTGCCATGGTGATGATATCCGGGCGGACGCCGAATCGATTTGCGGCATAAGACGAGCCAACTCGCCCAAATGCCGTAATGACTTCATCGAAAATAAGCAGGATGCCGTAGTGATTGCAGATTTCCCTCAGACGTTCGAGGTACCCCTCTGGCGGGATCAGCACGCCGGTCGATCCAGCCACCGGTTCGACTATGACCGCCGCAATGGTCGAGGGATGATGCAACGCGACGATGTCTTCCAGACGATCGGCCAGTTCGGCTCCATGCTTGGGCTGGTTGCGGGAGAACGCGTTGCGCTTCAGGTCATGGGTGTGTGGCAGGTGATCCACGCCGACAAGAAGAGGGCCAAAGCGCATACGGTTGCGCACGATGCCGCCAACGGAAATTCCACCAAATCCCACGCCGTGATAGCCGCGTTCCCGCCCGATCAGACGCGTGCGGCTCGATTCTCCACGTGCTGCATGATAGGCGAGGGCTATCTTCAGCGCGCTATCGACTGATTCCGAACCGGAGTTGCAGAAAAATATCCGGTCGAGGCCTTCAGGGGTCAGCTCCGAAATCCGGTTGGCCAATTCAAATGACAGCGGATGGCCAAGGTTGAACGAGGGTGCGTAGTCCAGTTCAGCGACTTGGCGCCGGATGGCTTCTACGATGAGCGGGCGGGCATGGCCGGCATTGACACACCAAAGCCCGGCCGTGGCATCCAGAATGGGCTTGTCGTCCGCGTCATAATAAAACATGCCTTCGGCCCGGTGGACGAGGCGTGGATTGGCTTTGAAGCGCCGGTTGGGGGTGAAGGGCATCCAGAAGGCGTCTAGGTCTGTGCGGGCGTTGGTCTGTGACGGCATGGGGTGGATCTGCCCTCAAAGCGAGAATTATCGTGATCACAGACGTCCCCATACATCGTTGCAGGGGTATCGTCAATTGACAGCGTTGGCGCTGGCGACCGGCCTTCCCACTGTGCTGGATCCCGATATCTTGGAGGGGTTCGTAAGTTTCGCATGATTTGTCATATGCGCCGTGCACCTCGCCTGTCTTCTCCCTGCGAGAATATAAAGTGATCACAGATAATTTGTGCTGTGGATCAGGGGACGAAGGCTCCCCACCCAGTGAGTTCGGGGCGCCATACAAGGTGCCCTCTCTTGAGGGCCTGTACTGGCTACTCCGGAACGTGGCCGGTCCCGGCCAATTGGCGTTGTCCTCCGACTGACGCCTTTGCGGCAGTCGGAGGGCTTGCCGGCATCACACGGCAAAGCGCTCCCGGATCGGCGCGAAGAAGCTAGGAGCGCAACACGGTCGGCAGTAAGTCGCTCGGCAGATCCTGGTAGCAAACTGGACGCAGGAAGCGATCGATCGAAAGCGTTCCCACGGATGTGCTGCGGCCATCGGAGGTTGCCGGAAACGGGCCCCCGTGAACCATGGCGTGCGCTACTTCAACGCCAGTGGGCCAGCCGTTCGCGAGGATCCGCCCCGCCTTGCGCTCAAGGATGGGTAATAAGTTCCGGGCAAGCGCATGGTCAGCGTCATCGATCTGTAAGGTGGCCGTGAGCTGGCCTTCGAGGGCTTCCAGTACCGCTTGCATTTGCTGCTGGTTGTCACAGTGCACAAGGACGGATGACGGCCCAAAAACTTCCTGGGCCCATTTAGGTGAGGCCAGGAAGTCCGTGGCCGAAACCGAAAACAGGAATGCCTGACCACAGTTCGGGCCGCGACCCTCCGGGCCGGCACCTACCGCTTGGGCGTGTAGATCATCGCGTAGGCGCGCGATACCCGAGGTGTAATTGGCAAAAATGCCTGGCGTCAGCATGGTCGCGGCGGGCTTGTGTACGATTCCGGCCGCTGCAGCTTTTATGAACCGCTCGAGCCCGGGGCCTTGCACCGCAATCAGAAGGCCGGGATTGGTGCAGAATTGCCCAACTCCCATCGTCAGAGAATTGAGAAAGGCCTCGGCGAGTGCCTCGGCACGCCGGTCCAGCGCACCGGGCAACAGCAGAACCGGATTGATGCTGCTCATTTCAGCATAGACCGGGATGGGCTCGGCCCGACGCGCGGCGATCTCCATGAGGGCAAGCCCTCCCTGCCGCGAACCGGTAAATCCGACTGCCTTGATGTGAGGATTGGCTACCAAAGCTGCGCCTAGCGCGTTGCTCGGTCCTGCGATCATCGAAAAGACACCATCAGGGAGCCCACACGCCTTGACGGCCTCGATGATAGCGCCGGCCACCAACTCGCTGGCCCCAGGGTGGGCTGGATGGGCTTTGACAACGACCGGGCATCCTGCCGCCAGAGCTGCGGCGGTGTCGCCACCAGCCACAGAGAATGCGAACGGAAAATTGCTGGCGCCAAAAACCGCGACTGGGCCAACCGGAATCTTGCGAAGACGCAGATCCGGCCTTGGCAGCGGCGTACGGTCCGGCTGCGCGGGATCTATGCGCACCCCCTGCCAGCGGCCATCACGCAGCTCACCGGCAAACAGTCTGAGCTGGTTACAGGTACGTGCAAGTTCGCCTGTCAGCCTCGCCTGCGGAAGCGCTGTCTCACTCTGGGCTCTCGGTATGGCGGTCTCACCAAGGGCTGCCACATTTTCTGCAATTGCCTCGAGGAGTTGTGCTCTTTCCTCGGCACTGGTCGCCCGGTACCGGTCAAAGACGGAATTGGCCAGCGCGCAGGCCTGCTCAACGTCCATTTCGGATGAAACGCTAAAACCCGGTTCGATCTTTTCTGAAGTTTCCGGATTGACTGCATAAAATCGGTCGGCGGACTGCACCCGCTTGCTGCCAATGAAGAATGCGCCGGTAAGTGGGGTTGCCATGTGAAACTCCTGACTCAAATGAACCATTGTTCCGCGCAGGAGGCTGCTCGGACAGGTGATGGCCGCCTAGCTACTACACAGCCCGCGCAGAGCATGCAAACAAAGACCTGATGATCAAAACAAGTTGAAGTTTGCGCACCAGACGCTGGCCCGCAGCAAGGCCAATTCAGTCGGTCAGCCAGTGACGGTGCGCATCCAGCCGGAAGCACCAATCGGCACGCGCCGGCATCTCAAGCAGGATCCAGCGTGTCAGGCGTTCGAAGTGCGCGATGAAGCGTATGAGCTGGGCATCGCTCATCCCCGCGCCGGTCTGTCGACGCAATGCCATCTCCTGTTCCCGGCGCCATTCGAACACGATCGCAAAGTCAGGCGCCTCAAGCAGAGCCAGGGCATCTATGGATGCGAACAAATTCTGGTACGGCCCGGCCAGTTGCGACTGGACGAAGTTGCGCCATGTGCAATTGGGGTCTTCCTCAGCTTCCAGACGGTTTATGGGCGTTACCAGGTCCGAGCTGGGCTGTGGACGCGCGCCAACGCACCAGCCTTCGAAGAGGACGACTTCAACCGGTGTTTGAACGCGGGTCACCTCGTTCGCACGCGTATCATGAGCCTTGTCGAAGCGAGGAAGATCGCAATATCCGGGCTGCACCAGCTGATCGAGGCAACTGGCAAGCAGGTCGGTATCATGAGTTCCGGGAACGCCACGAGTGATCAGAAGCGGATGAATGCACGTTGACAGTTTCATCCGTTCTGCCTGCGGCAGATAAAAGTCATCGAGGGAAACGATTGCCGATCGAACACCCAGGCTCTCGAGGTGTTCTCTGCTAGCCTGCGCGAGGGTACTCTTGCCCGATCCCTGAGCGCCACATAGTCCTACGATAACCGGCCGCTGCAACCTTCGCCACAGGGCGTGGACACGATCTGTGAAGCTCCGGGTCAGATCCGGTGCGGATGAACGATGTCCATTCATGGTGCTTTGCGTCGTGGGTCTGATGCTGTCTTCCGCCACGGAGGCAGCTTATGCACTCTCATTGCGGGGAGGCAAAGCAGGAGTGCGAGGCTCGCACTTTGGGCCGGCGAAGGCTCGTAGTCCCTATGGAGGGGGCAGCGGTCCGGGCGACGAAGGATCATGGTCCAGGTCCCGCTGCATGCCGCCTTCGGCATGCGCCGAGCCGCCACCGCGCAACTGAGCCTGCTTCCAGGTCCCAGCCGTGACGGGAGTTCACGTCGGTGGCCTGGCGCCTGTCCGGGATTTGGCCTCCTCTGTTGGTCCCGGTACGGGGCGGGGTGGGACGTCGGCCACCTCAGCGCTGACTATAGGCTGAGGACGCATGCGCACCGCCGCAGATCCTCGTCAAGTCGATCCCG
This sequence comes from Alphaproteobacteria bacterium, assembly GCA_028869725.1. Taxonomy (GTDB): domain Bacteria; phylum Pseudomonadota; class Alphaproteobacteria; order Micropepsales; family Micropepsaceae; genus Rhizomicrobium. The sequence continues at coordinate 5,785 of JAGWRJ010000634.1, forward strand.
AGAAAATGTAAAGGCCGATCAACACCAGCTATGCTTTTGAGTACCACTTGCGGCCCAGGAATACTTGACGAACATGTGGGTTCACGGATCGGGTGGACTACGCTACTGGCCACAACTCAGGCCTGCATGAACGTCGACCTGTTGGCGAATTGGTGGATCCTGTCTGCCAAAGGGGAGCTACTGAAGGCGCGCATTCCCTGCGCGCCCGGTCACAGGCGTTGACGGGTGCCACGCGATCGCCCAACATCCCTTGCCGCTGCCGGCTTCACCGGTCCTTCCGCGGCAATGTGCCGGGCCAGGCGAGGACTCATGACAATCCAGACGCTAGAGCAATCCAACAATCCCGATCTGCGGCGAGTGGGATTACACCCCGATTTTTGGCATCCAGTCGCGTGGAGCTACGAGCTCAAACGCGAGCAACCCCTGGCAACGCGCTTTGCGGGGGAGGCAATCGTTCTGTTCAGGCGAACCGACGGCCAGATCGTTGCCCTGGAAGATCGCTGTGCACATCGCCAGGTGCCCCTGCATCTGGGGAAGGTCGAAGGAGACCGGCTGCGTTGCGGGTATCATGGCTGGGCCTATGACGGAACCGGAAAATGCGTCGAGATCCCCTATCTTGGACCAGACCGTGTCTGCAACGCTGTTCGGTCCTATCCGGTACGCGAACGCGACGGGCTGATTTTTGTCTTCCCAGGCAACGTGAATTTGGCCGACAACATACCGGTTCCGGTACCCGGCAGTAAAAGCAATGCCGCCTATGCGACGCGGCGTCTGCGCCGGCGCGTGAACTGTCATTACAGCTTCATGCATGAAAATCTCTTCGACATGAATCATCAGTTTCTGCACCGGAAACAGATGGGGTTGATCCGCACCAAATGTCTCGGCCGGCGTAGTGGCGAAAACTGGTGTGAAGTAGATTATACGTTTATGCGTGCAGCGGGGCGTGGATCGATTGGCGAAGCGGCCATCAATTCCATTGGTCGGGGCGTTAGTGATGATGCGCGGGCCGACAAGATGACAATTAGAACCGAATATCCATATCAACGCCTCAAGTTCTGGATTGACGAAGGTGATCCAGTGCTGGATGTCTGGCTCGCTTACGTACCTCTCGACGCTGAACAGCGCACGAACCGCACCTTTGGATACCTGTCCGTCAAAAAGCCTTCCATACCTCTGGTACTTTATGCCTTCTGGCCCTTTTTGAGCTGGTTCACCGAGCGCATTTTTGCAGAAGACAAAGATATCGTCGAGCACGAGCAACGTGCGCATGACGCACAGGGTGGGGACTGGAACAACGAAATCTTTCCACCGATCCTTGATCTGCGCGGCGTTCTGATGCGCAACGGTATTCAGGGCGCTCTCATCTCCGCGCCATGACTACGCGGCCTGCCGTTGGATGGCAGAGTCTGCGCGTCCGTCGTGATGGCGCCATGGCGACCGAGCGCGTTATTCCCGACGAGGTGGCTGTTGCGTTTACCTATGGACGCTCGACCTATGCCGTGATGATGGCAACGCCAGATAGTCTCGAGGATTTTGCACTCGGCTTTTCACTCAATGAAGGCGTGATCGACAGTCCGGCACAGCTGACTGCACTCGATGTTGTGCGACAAAGACTGGGTATAGAGCTGCGCATGGAACTAGCTGAAGCGCGTGATGTCGCTCTGCTCGAACGGCGCCGTGCCATGACGGGGCCGGCCGGTTGCGGCCTGTGCGGCATCGAAAGTCTGTCTGCGGCAATGCGCCCACTGCCGCGGATCGAGAGCCCGGTTCGTGTGCCGGCAGGGCAGATTTTTGCCGCCATGGAGGCTCTGCATGTCAACCAACCTCTAAACGCAAAAACCCGGGCGCTCCACGCTGCTGCTTTCTGGTCGGTTCCACAGGGCCAACTGGTCGCCGTGCGGGAGGAC
>JAGWRJ010000635.1 GCA_028869725.1 Alphaproteobacteria bacterium
CAAGGCCGACGGCTACATCGACGGCGCATGGTACGCGGGCGACAATGGCGCCCGCTTTGATGTCACCAATCCCGCCACCGGCGAGGTCATCGCCAAAGTCGCCGATCTCGGCGCCCCTGACGCTGTCCGCGCTGTGGAAGCAGCAGGGCGCGCCTTCGCCTCCTGGCGCAGCCGTACAGGCAAGGAACGCGCCCAGATCCTGCGCAAATGGTTCGAGTTGATCATGGCAGCGCAGGAAGATCTGGCTCGCCTGATGACGGCGGAGCAGGGCAAACCTCTCGCCGAGGCGCGCGGCGAGGTGAGCTATGGCGCGTCCTTCCTGGAGTGGTTCGCCGAAGAAGCCAAACGCGTTTACGGCGATGTCATTCCCTCGCCCAAGCGCGACGGCCGCATTCTCGTGTTCAAGGAACCAATTGGCGTCGTGGGCGCGGTGACGCCATGGAATTTTCCTATTGCAATGATCACCCGCAAAGTCGCACCGGCGCTTGCTGCCGGCTGCACCGTGGTGATCAAGCCCGCCGAGGACACGCCGCTGTGCGCGCTGGCGCTGGCTGAACTGGCGCACCGTGCCGGCCTGCCTGCCGGTGTCTTCAATGTCGTACCATCCGACCAGGCTGCGGCAGTGGGCAAGGTCCTGACCCAACACCCCGTGGTGCGCAAGTTCTCGTTCACCGGCTCTACCGAAGTCGGCAAACTCCTGATGCAGCAATGCGCAGGCACAGTCAAAAAGGTGAGCCTCGAACTGGGTGGCAATGCCCCCTTCATCGTCTTCGATGACGCCGATCTCGATCAGGCAGTAGCAGGCGCGATGCTGTCCAAATATCGCAACATGGGACAGACATGCGTATGCGCCAATCGCATCCTGGTGCAGGACGGCGTCTATGACGCATTTGCCCGCAAACTGATCGAAAAGACGGCTGCGCTGAAGGTCGGCGACGGCAGCCAGGAGGGCATAACCCAGGGGCCACTCATCAACATGCAGGCCCTCGAGAAGGTCGAACGTCTGATCAAGGATGCCGCAGCCAAAGGTGCCAAGGTCGAATTCGGCGGCCACCGGCATGCCCTGGGAGGCACTTTCTTCGAACCGACCGTGATCAGCGGAGCAACACCACAGATGGATCTGTTCCGCGAAGAGATCTTTGGGCCGGTCGCGAGCCTGTTCCGCTTCAAGGACGACGATGACGCCATCGCGATGGCCAACGATACCCAGTATGGCCTCGCTGCCTATTTTTATGCGCGCAACGTCAGCCGCATCTTCCGGGTCGCCGAGCGTCTGGAATATGGCATCATCGGCGCCAATGAGGGGATCATCTCCACCGAGGTTGCGCCATTCGGCGGGGTCAAGGAATCCGGCATTGGCCGCGAAGGCTCAAAATACGGCATCGAGGATTATCTCGAGATCAAATATGTGGCGCTCGGCGGCATCTGAGCTTACGCGCTGCGAAGCTGTTGTTCTGAACTAATGCCCTCCCCCGGCTGGCACCGGGGGAACTCCAGGAAGGGATACCCCGTCATGATCCCGCGCTATGCCCGCGCCGAGATGACCCGAATCTGGTCGCCCGAAGAAAAATTCCGCATCTGGTTCGAGATTGAGGCACATGCCGCGGACGCACAGGCCGCGCTGGGCGTCATCCCGAAGGAAGCGGCCCAGAAAGTCTGGGAAAAAGGACGCGATGCAGTGTTCGATGTCGAGCGCATTGACGCCATCGAGCGCGAGGTCAAACACGATGTCATCGCCTTTCTCACTCACCTTGCAGAGATCGTCGGCCCCGAGGCCCGCTTTGTTCACCAGGGCATGACCTCTTCGGACGTGCTCGATACCTGCCTGTCCGTCCAGCTCGCGCGCGCATCCGACATGCTTATCGCCGACACGGACATGCTGCTCGCGGCGCTCAAGAGGCGCGCCGTCGAGTTCAAACACAGCGCCACGATCGGTCGCAGCCACGGCATTCACGCCGAGCCAACGACCTTTGGTCTCAAGCTGGCAGGATTTTATGCCGAATTCGCTCGGGCACGGGCACGATTGTGCGCAGCGCGTGACGAGATTGCGGTCTGCGCAATTTCTGGAGCAGTAGGGACCTTCGCCAACATTGATCCGCGCGTTGAAGCCCATGTCGCCACCAAGATGGGCCTCAAGATAGAACCCATCTCCACCCAGGTAATCCCACGCGATCGCCATGCAGCGTTCTTTGCGGCACTCGGCGTTGTTGCAGCCTCACTCGAACGGCTGGCCGTCGAAATCCGACATCTGCAGCGCACCGAGGTTCTGGAAGCGGAAGAGTACTTCTCGGAAGGGCAGAAGGGATCGAGCGCGATGCCGCACAAGCGCAACCCGGTTCTGACCGAAAATCTCACCGGCCTTGCCCGCATGGTACGCGCCTTTGTCACTCCCGCCCTCGAGAATGTGGCGCTGTGGCATGAGCGGGATATTTCACACTCTTCAGTCGAACGCTTTATCGGGCCAGACGCGACCATTACCCTCGACTTCGCACTGGTGCGTGCAGCTGGCGTGATCGAAAAGCTGCGCGTCTATCCCGAGCGCATGCAGGAAAATCTGGACCGTACCCGCGGCCTTGTTCACTCCCAGCGTGTACTTCTGGCCCTGACCCAGGCCGGTGTCAGCCGCGAAGAAGCCTATCGTCTCGTGCAGCGCAACGCCATGCGTGCCTGGAATGGCGAAGGCTCACTCCTTGATCTTCTGGCCGCAGACAAGGACGTGACGCAAGCCCTGCCCCAGGCGAGGCTCGAACAGCTCTTCGATCTCGACTATCACTTCAAACATGTCGACGCCATCTTTACCCGTGTGTTTGGTGCATAGGGCACCTGGCCGCGCACAAGGTGCTACCTGTCGCGCCCGACTACCGGTAGCGACGACGACAGTCCGCCGTCCACAGGAAGCGCCTGTCCATTGACGTAGGACGCCTCGTCACTGGCGAGGAAAAGTGCCGCCGTGGCGATCTCCTCGGGGTGA
>JAGWRJ010000636.1 GCA_028869725.1 Alphaproteobacteria bacterium
CGGCTTCACGATGGAGCAACTGCGCGTGCTGCGGCACACGTCGGCGGCCTCGCTCAACCGTGCGGCGGCTGGCGCGGCTGGCAGCGTCAACGCCCTCGGCTTTACGCCCGGCGTGGCGCGTGAATGGACGCAGTTCTCCATCGCCCTCCGCCGCGCTGGCGTCGAGATCGAAAGCAGCCTGATTACCGGGCTGCATCGCCTTACGCCAGAATTGTCGGCGGTTTCGCAACAAGTCTCGAACTGGATCGCGGCATTCCTGCGCGGCGGTAACTTCCAGCGCATTATTGGCAATTTTGAGGACGGCATCAAAGACGTTGCCGCATTCGTTTCGTCGCCAAAGTTCAAGACTGACCTTGAAACGTTCGGAACTGACATTGCCATTGTGGCGCGCAAGGTTGTCGAGGCGCTGCGGTATCTGAACATCATCCCCGGCGCTCCGGTTTCGTATGGCGCTCTCGCCAAGGCGGCTGGAACGCTGCACCAACCGACAACGTTTCTTGATCGCGCCACGGCGTGGGGGCAGGCGCACGGTCTTGGCTACAATGCCACTGAAGCCCAGCACGCGATGCTCAAGGCGCAGACGGCCTATAAACTGCCGGCGGGGATGCTATGGCGCCTGTCTGGCGTCGAAAGTTCGCATGGGAAGCATCTTCTCGGACCGCAAACCAAATACGGCCGCGCTGAAGGGTGGTTCCAGCTATTGCCATCGACCGCAAAAGCCCTCGGCGTCAGTCCATGGAACATGCGCGGCAAGCATGGTTCGGCAATGGGCGCGGCGCATTATCTCCGCATTCTGCACGATCATTTTGGATCGTGGGATAAGGCGATTGCTGCCTACAATTGGGGGCCGGGTAATCTTGATGCAGACATCAAAGCGCATGGGCGCGATTGGCTGAAATACGCGCCGGCACAGACGCGGCACGAAGTGGCTGCCGTCTCGGAGGGTCCGGGCCTTACCAAGTCGGTCAACCGCCTCATGAATACACTCCGCAAGCAGCAGGCACACAAACCCGCAACGGTGGTGATCCGTAACCAGACCTCCGCCCGCGTGGCGCTACAGGCGAATGGGGCAGCCTACTGATGAGCGGCACGGCAAATGCCTTTCGGTCGGCCTACGATCTCGCGTTTCAGGTCTCGCCGATCATCCTGACGGGTGGCATTGCGTCGGGCCTGTTGGGCAGCGCGCTTCCAATCATCGGGCTTGTCGGACAGCTTGCGTCCTTTGCTCAGGGCGCGCTCACCAACGGCCTTTCGTCGCAAGACTTCTTTGCCAAATACGTGCCGATCCCCGGCAGCAACATTATCAGCAATGCAGTCGCGACTTACCCGTTTGCAAATCAGAAAGTGGCGGCGAACGCCATTATCGAACAGCCTCTGAACGTGTCATTGCGGATGATCGCGCCGGTCAAGGACAATGGTGGATACCTGACGAAACTGGCGCTCTTCACCGCTCTGCGCACGTCGCTGCAACAGCACAACGTTTCTGGCGGCACATATGCCATTGCGACGCCGGCCTACATCTACACGAACTGCCTGATGACCGGCATGACCGACATAACCGGCGGCGACACGGAACAGCAGCAGATCGAGTGGCAACTGGATTTCGTGAAACCGCTCATCAGCAAGCAATCCGCCGCGCAGGCATTCTCTGCGCTGATGGGAAAGTTAGCCGGCGGCCAGCAGATCAACAACCCGTCGTCGTGGTCCGGCGCAGGAGCAGCGGCTGGCACGCAAGCGCCAGGCGCGCTGTCTTTGGTGGCTGGCGCCCAAAATCTTGCCGCTGGCGTTAACTCCTTCCTGAGCGCGCCGATATGACGACGCTGGTGCCGTTTCTACCGTCCAACGTGGCCACGCCGCCCTTTCAGGCGACGGTGACGCTGGACGGCACGCAATATAGCCTGACGGCAACGTGGAGCGTCTATCGGGGCGACTGGTATTTCACGATCACCGATCAGAGCGGGAGTGTCGCATTCAATGGTGCCCTGATCGCGTCGCCGCCTGACTATGACATCTATCTGGCGCCGGGTGTGTTTACCACGTCAACCATCCTTTACCGGGACTCGACCGGCAATTTCGAGATCAATCCGTGAGCCGCTATTACGACCTCACTCTGACCAATCCCAAAACGGGCGCCGTCGTCAAGCAGTGGTCCTCGATGCCGGGCGGCAGCTATGACCCGGCCGCGCTCAACATCATGTTCGACATGCCTGTGTCTGTCGGCGATCTGCCGACCGGGCAGCATTCGATCATTGTCGAGGGCGTGAGCCTTCAGGATCTGACAAACGCGCAGCAATACGCGACGGCGATCAACGGTGACGGCGCGCAGTCGGGAGGTGCCATTCTCACCTTGAAGGGCGGGATGCAAGCGGGGCTGCCGCTCGCCAATCCGGCGCAGGCCGGAACGCTTGTCAACGGTGCGGTGTTCCAGTCATGGGGCAACTGGATCGGCACCGATATGGCGCTGTCCTTTCTCGTCGTGCCGCCCGTGTTTCGCTACAATGAGCCGGGCAATATCGTGTTCAACTGGCAGCCCGGACAGAAACTGTCCGACGCCATCACGCAAACGCTTTCGACCGCCTATCCGCAAGCCCCCCTCAAGATCGAGATCAGCCCGCAGCTTGTCGCGGCTCGGCCAGACATTGGTTACTTCTCGACGTTCAGCCAGTTCGCCCAGCACATCAAGCAACTGACGCATGGATTGCTCAGCGCCACCTATGCGGGCGTGCGCATGACCTACAGCACCAGCACGATCCGGGTTTTCGACGGGACCCAGCCGACGCCCATCGCCCTGTTGAAGTTTACGGATTTCGTCGGGCAGCCGACATGGATCGCGCAAGACAAGATCCAGGTCAAAACCGTGTTGCGCGGGGATATTCAGGTGGGGGATTTCATCGAATTTCCCATCGGCTTTCAGAACGCGCCCGGCTTCGTCCAGACCGGACAGGCGAGCTATCCGACGTTCTACAAATACCAGAGCGCCATTCAGGGAAAATTCGCCGTCATTCAGGTGCGGCACGTCGGCAACTTTCGCGATCCTGACGGCAACGCTTGGGTGTCGATCTTCAATGCGGTGCCGGTTGGCAGCGCGAATTGATGAGGAGGCGATAAAATGGCCGTTAAATCGATCATCGACATCGACGTTCAGGACGAGGCGTTCAAGCGGTTTCAGGAAGCGTTTGAGGAATACGA
>JAGWRJ010000637.1 GCA_028869725.1 Alphaproteobacteria bacterium
GAGGCATTTGGCGTCCAGCGCAACAGCAATGCTAGTGTCCAGCGCTCTGGCGTCTGATGCACAAAGATATGGAGGAACAATCCAGCTGGTATTAATTACATCGCCTGGATGCTCTGTTTGGAACAGAAGCGTGCCAGTGTGATTATGCCATTCTAGGCCAACCTGACCGCGACGGAGAAGATAGAACGTATCCGCGGGCTCGTCTTGACGGAATAGGTACGCACCTTGCTCAAAGCGTGTTTGTCTGCCACATCCGGCAATGATCCTTGAAAGCTCCTGCGGCATCCCTTTAAAGAATGCATGTTCGAGCAACAATTCGTTGATTCCACGCATATTCACCTCCCAGGTAAAATCGCGCGGAACATGTCAATTTCTTCTGTAAAATCTATGCCGGCGGGACACCATGTAATGCACCGTCCGCATCCTACGCATCCCGATTCACCAAATTGATCTATCCAGTTTGCAAGCTTATGAGTTAGCCATTGCCGGTAGCGAGCGTGGATACCGCTACGTACAGCCCCGCCTACTAAGTTACTATAATCGGTTGTAAAGCAGGAATCCCACCTCTGTATTCTTTCCGCGTTGTGGCATTCGATATCGGTGACGTCTTCTATGCTATGGCAGAAGCAGGTAGGGCATACAAAGGTGCAGTTTGCGCAGCCAAGACATCTAGAAGCAATTTCCGTCCAGTGCGGATGTTCGGGGCTATTCTGCAGGAGCTCCTTTAAGTCACTTGTGTCGACCGTTCGGCCCATCGATGACGCTACTTGCGTCGTGATGGCATCCGCAGAAGCTATGTCTAGGTCCGTGGCGAGGCGCATAGGCAAACATTTCGCTATTGTTTGTCCCTTCTGGGTTCCTACTTCGACAAGAAATTCATGACCGACATCGTCGACAATCTCAGTGAGCGCGAGATCAAAGCCTGATTTGGCACGCGGCCCTGCGTCCATCGAAACACAAAAGCATGTGTCTCCTGCTCGACCGCAATTAACTGCTATGAGGAGTGCTGCCGCGCGACGTGCAGCATAGTCCTGATTTGCGCGATCACTCGGCAGAAACACGTGATCTTGAATGGATATAGCCCGCAGCTCACATGCTCGTACTCCCAGGAACGCAAGCTTGGGAATTTCCTCTTCCACTCTTGGAATTGTTAGTGCGCCTCCTTCTACAGTTGCATGCCACAAGCGTCGTTTGGGTAAAAATAGGAAGCGCTTCCACGACTGGGCGCCAGCCGTATAACCAAATACGTGATGACCATCTGTTTTGTATAGTCGATAGCTTCCAGGGCTCTGTGAATCACACCATCCGTATGGGAGTGCATCCGGCGTATCTAGCTCGTCATAGATAATTGCGTTGGAACTGAGGCGGGGCCCAATAACAAGATAACCCGAATCATGTAACGCTTGAAAAAGTGCAGGAAGATCGTGCAGCGAAAGCACAGATGGGGGGTAGGCTGGCGGGGAGGATTGCTCAATCATACTGCCATTCTCAGAGGAATATTGAATGGTAGAAGTCGACCTCAAAGCGGTTTGTGTGCGACTGCGTCATGTACCACTTTTACGGCTTCACAAATGCAGTCATCTGCCCAGGAGTTACTCGCCAAGAATATCCACCCGGAACTCGTGAAGCGTTTAGTTCTATTCGCTCCAATCCAACATGCTGTACATGTTATAGATAGTAGATCTGTATTTTCCCGTTCAGAAATGCGGGGTTATTGATGTGTATCAATTGCGACATGATGCGGGAATAAAAGTTCTGTAGTTTAGGGTTCGAATTTGGACATTTTATACGTCGGTACCGACTCTGGCCTATGGCTGTCTTGCAGATGCGCCTTGTCTCAAATGGACGCACAGATCCAGGTTTTGCCCTTGCGACTACGATTGGGTCAGGATGTGCTGTAGAAGGAAATTGTATTGGTAATGCAGAGAATGTGCGTTCTGATTGGTGTTCGGAACCAACTGACGCCATGTATCGTCACGGTCTCACTCTAGGTATTGTAACCTCTGAAGTTATACGCGTTGTTTGCGAGGGTTAGCTCAATGCTCCGTCAATGGACGTAAGTAGCTGTGTGACGGAAGAAATGCTATGTGAGTGTAGGCGTGAGAGTACCGGTGACATGTGGTCTGGTACGCGTCACTTAGGACAGTCAGCTTCGCTATGTAATTTTGCCTTTGCGAACACGTTCGTTTGACTAGGGTCCAGACTCATAACACCCACCATACAATAGCGGCGACCAGGCAAACGGAGGCGAGATAATTTCTGGCAAGGCGGTCATAGCGGGTTGCGATGCGCCGGAAGTCCTTGAGGCGGCAGAAGGCATTCTCGATACGATGACGAAGCTTGTACGACGTGCGATCAAAGCGGAAGGGGCGTTTGCGGGTGGACCTGTTGGGAACAACGGCCTTGGTTCCCCGCTGCTTCAGCCAGCCGCGCAGCTCGGCACTGTCATAGGCTCTGTCACCGAGCAGCATTTTCGCAGCTTTGGCTTGGCGGATCAGGCTTTGGGCCGGGGGGCAATCGTGCGCTTCGCCGCCCGTCAGCAGGACGGAAAGAAGACGGCCTTTAGCATCCGCGATTGCATGGATTTTCGTATTTCGCCCGCCGCGCGAGCGTCCAATCGCTTGGTTCTGTTCCCCCCTTTTTGGGCGCCGGCCGCCGAGCGGTGCGCCTTGATATGAGTGGAATCGATCATCTGCACATCGGTAGATCGACCTCGCTCGGCCAGTTCTCGGAACAGCCGCTCCCAGACACCGCGCTCGGCCCAGCGCACAAAGCGGTTGTAGACCGTTGTATGGGGGCCATATTCGGGCGGACAGTCGCACCAGCGACACCCACTCTTGATCACATGAAGGATGCCGCTGATGATCCGCCGATCATCGACCCGTGCCTTGCCGCGTACATCCTTGGGCAACAGCGGTTCGATCCGCTGCCACTGCTCATCGTTCAACCAGTAGAGATTGCGCCGCATGTTCCGCTCCCGTGCGAATCAGCGGCCATCAGCGAATCACCAAGCGATTCAGGCAACAACACTTTTATTGGGTTTTGACCCTA
>JAGWRJ010000638.1 GCA_028869725.1 Alphaproteobacteria bacterium
CCAGCTCTCCACTCTTGCCAACCAGCTGCGGCAGGACGTGACCACAGCGAGCGCCAACAATGACGGCTCGAGCCTGATGGGCCAGGTTCAGGGTATTTTCGATCAGGCGGTTCAGATCCTGAATTCGACCGATGCCAACGGAAACTATCTTTTCGGTGGCGACAAGAACACCACCCCACCGGTGACTGCCACGAGCCTGAGCCAGCTTGCAGCCGCACCGAGCGCAGCCTCCATCTTTGCCAATGGCAGCATCAAATCCTCCGTCACCATCGACCAGGGCCAGACCGTAACCGTGGGTGTTCTGGCCTCAGATGTGGGCACGCAGCTGATGCAGACGATAAAGGACATCGTCGGCTACAACAGCAGTAATGGTCCCTTGACCAACCAGCTCACTGCGGCACAGAACAGCTTCCTGTCGGGCGAAATCACCAATGCAACTACTGCCGCCGCCACCATCAACACCGTCGTGGCAGGCAATGGCGACACCTACAAGCAGCTGCAGAATGCGGTCGATCAGCAGACCACCATGAACACTCTCTACAAGGGCTTCACGTCTGACATTCAGAACGTGGACATGGCCCAGGCGATCAGCAATCTCAACCAGAACCAGACGGCGCTGCAGGCCGCTCTTCAGGTGACCTCGCGACTGAACAGCCTGTCCCTCCTCAACTTCCTGGGTGGCACGACCGCAGCAGGCTAAGCCTTGCCGGCAGGGCGCAAGGGTCCTATATGGCCCGCCATGACGGCTCTGGAACGCTACGCCCTCCCCCGGCCCGACCGGCCCACGCGCATCGTCGCGGCGATGTCGGGCGGGGTCGATTCCTCGGTGACCGCCGCGCTTCTGGCACGTGCCGGCTATGAGGTCATCGGCGTCACGCTGCAGCTCTATGATCACGGCGCTGCGGCAAAGAAAAAGGGCGCCTGCTGCGCCGGTCAGGACATCTACGACGCGCGCCGGGTGGCCGAGACACTCGGTATCCCCCATTACGTGCTCGATTATGAGGCGCGTTTCAAAGCAGCGGTCATGGACGAGTTTGCCGCCGCCTATGCGCGCGGCGAAACCCCGATTCCCTGCGTTGCCTGCAATGACCGGGTCAAGTTCCACGACCTGCTTGCGACGGCAAAGGAGCTGGGCGCATCAGCGCTCGCCACCGGCCATTATGTGGAACGTCGCGAAGCCAGCACAGGACCCGAGCTCCACTGCGGTGCCGATCCGGCGCGCGACCAGAGCTATTTTCTTTACAAGACCACCCCTGAACAGCTTGCCTTCCTGCGCTTTCCGCTGGGCGCGCTCGAGAAGACTGCAGTGCGCGAAATGGCGCAGGAGCTGGGTCTTGTCACCGCCGCAAAGCCCGATAGCCAGGACATCTGCTTTGTGCCTGGTGGCAATTACGCCGCCGTGGTCGAAAAACTGAAGCCGGAGGCTGCCCGGCCCGGCGACATCGTCGATCTCGACGGCAACGTCCTCGGCCGCCATGATGGCATCATTCATTTTACAGTGGGCCAGCGCAAAGGTCTTCGCCTTGGCGGTCACAGCGAGCCACTCTTCGTCGTCTCACTCGATGCCGCGCAGGCACGGGTCGTGGTCGGACCGAGGGCCGCGCTCGCAAGCCGGCGGATCACGCTGCGGAGGGTCAACTGGCTGACGCCACCCGAGGGGACGCTCGCTTGCACCGTCAAGGTGCGCTCGATGCGTCCGCCGGTTCCAGCCCAGGTCACGGCACTTCCTGACGGCGGCGCGGTGGTGGACCTGCTTGCACCCGAGGATGCCGTGGCACCAGGCCAGGCCTGCGTATTCTATGCCGGGACCCGACTGCTTGGCGGCGGCACAATCGTGGCAGCCGAGCCCGCGCGCAAGGCGGCGTAGGGTATTGATGATCCACGCAGTTTCGGGAGCACGCATTACCTCTTTCTCGGGGCAGAGCCCTCGAAGCGGCCGCGTGTTCGGGCTCTAAGCCCTATCCCGGTGGCGAATAGGCCCAGCCTACTAACTTTCCAAGCCGCGAATCTACCGAAATGCGCCGACATTACCGATAGCAACATTGCGGACCAATACGACGAGCTGCGTATGTGCGCCGTCGGCTCTGGCAGAGAGTATCCGAAATAATTTCCATTAGTGAATTACCGACGTAGATGCCGAATAGTCTGCAGATCACAGCCCTTATGTCGGCCGGGATCTGTGGAGTAGCCATATCGGAAATCTCTCGACCGCCTGCGCATCTGGATTTCAGGGCGTTCAACGCCGGCAGCCTGCGGGAGACAGACTTACATCGCACCTGACGTGATATAGTTAAAATACTCAGACCGACAGAGATGGCGAACTCTGAGCCGTATGTGCCGGTGGGAGTAGCAGGCAATTGAAATCAATTGACTCACAGGGGGCCACGTCAGTGCTGGAAAATGAAATCGCAACGCAGAGCCCGCAATGCTTCCAAAAGTACAGCTGGGACAGCAAGCATGCGCTATACGGTTACCCGTCTGATACCTATCCCGAGTTTCGATGGATAAAGAATCTGGAGACCCGCTTCCAATGGCTGCGCCAGAATTATACAAACACCGAACAGGCCGGCCTTCACCTAATACGCGACATGCTTGCGTGGGGAGGAAGTCAAAACGGTAGACGCGAAAAATTTGACGACGCCTTTGGTGGCAAGGCCGCAAACGCATACACATGGCTCGATCAAACA
>JAGWRJ010000639.1 GCA_028869725.1 Alphaproteobacteria bacterium
CACAGATCGCCTTTGGCGCGGTGGTTTCGGAATTGCGTGCGCACGAAATGCCGCAGACTGTAATCTTCTGCTGTTTTCATGACGCGGACCGTGTGCGCTATCAGCAGTTGATCGACGGATTGGTTTGACGACGGCTTTAAAGCGCGCGTGAGAGGTGGTGGATTTGTGGTGTTGCAGATGCCACCAAGATTGAGGCGCGTGGAGCTGCAGCAGATGGTGCCGATGTGATCAGGATCCTGCGGCATATACCGCACAAGACGGCGCTGCGGTTTTGGCGAAGGCGGGTCTGGCGCAGGCCATTGTGGTCACTCGCAGGCGCCCTCGTGCTCGTGCTGCCTGTGGCGGCTTTGGCTGCCCCTGAGCCTGCCTGCGTGACGCTGAGCCGGATGGTGGCAGCACAGAAGCCGGGACCGGTGTTTCTTGCCAGCTATCCTACGGCATCTCAGGCCCAGCTCAAGGACACTGCCTACCTTTATGACAATGCGCTCGCTGTTATTGCTCTTGTGGGATGTGCAGAGCCCAAGCTTGCGGGACGCATTGGCGCGGCAATCCTGATTGCGCAGGATCATGATCGCTTCTGGCATGACGGGCGACTGCGCAACGCCTATGTCGCCGGAGACCAGACAGCCCGGCCGGTGAAATTGCCGGGCTGGTGGGATGCAACACAGCACAAATGGGTCGAAGACGGCTACCAGGTGGGAAGTGACACGGGCAATCTTGCCTTCTCTATGCTGGCTCTGCTCGCCTGTTATAAAGCGGGACTTGGTCCGCAATACCTGCAAGGTGCGGCGCGTTTGGGAGCGTATCTGGCGCAGTCATTTGCGGCGCATACGCCTGCGGGGTTTACCGGGGGCACCTTCGGTGATGAACCACAGCCTGCCGTCAATAGGTGGAAGTCGACCGAGCATAATGCGGATCTGGCAGCGGCCTATCAGCGCCTGGCCGCGGCGCAGAGCGGTAAGTCCTGGCAGCTGTGGTCTGGCCGCGCCCGCCGTTTCGTGCAGTCGATGTGGCTGCCCCGATGTGGCTGCTTTGCGGCCGGTACCGGAGTGAACGGGCATCACCTTGACTACCTCGTCGCGACCGACGCGCAGATATTTCCGCTGCTGGCGATTGACGGTTTTGCCGAACGCTACGGGCCCCGTCTGACCAAAATCCTGGGGCGCCTTCACCATGACGGCGGCGTCGCCTACAGCGTTGCAGCTTCCGGTATCTGGACCGAGGGGACGGCGCAGCTCGCACTATATCGGAGGCTTCAAGGACAGTCGTTGCGAGCCCGAAAGCTGATGGATGTACTGGCCAGGAACCGCGCACCGGGTGGGAGCTATTACGCGACGGACACAGGTGCGCTCGCGACCGGCTTTGGCCTTTCGACGGATCCGTCCAAGTCCAGGGTTTATTTTCATCTGCCGCATCTGGGAGCTCTGGCATGGGTGGCTTTGGCCGAGCGCGGATTTAACCCTTTCACGCTCGAGCACGATCTGCCTGGCCTGCAGTCGCATCCCTGAGGCAGATGTGTGGCCGGCCGATATGGACGCCGTGCTGCGCATTATGTATGAATCGTAATGTCCCGGTCGCGATAGTCAGGCCAGGGCCCGTCGGCTTCAGTCTGCGGCGCTCCAACAAGGGGTTGCGACGTTTGGGATCGCGTGTTTCGACGGGGGCGTGGGGCGGGTAGTGGCGCTTAATTTGTTCTACGCCGAACCGGATCCGGATCGCTGGCTGGCGTATGATCGCTATCCCAGGCGCATCATCCGACGACTGCTGCGTGGACCTCACCTTCCTGGCGGGCAGATGCGCATGTTCCTCAATCTTTGTCAGGGACTGGATCGGCTGGGTATTGCCTATCGGACAAATGACTATGGCTATGCGCGGCGTCATCCCAACGAGCTTGCCTGCATAATCGGCAAGCCTTGCGTTCTGGACCGCATGGACTGGAAGAATCCGATTCTTTTTGGTGCGGCGGTTCACAGTCATCCCAGCGCCGATCCGGATTTGCTGCAGCGTCGCGATATCCGCAAGATCCTGGTTCCGGGGGAATGGATGCGTCAGATGTGCGTGCCCGTCTGGGGTGATCGGGCGTTCGTATGGCCGGTTGGCATCGACACCGCTTGGTGGTCTCCAACCGAAACAGCCAAACGCCACGATGTTCTCCTGTATGTCAAACTACGCTGGGACCAGGACAGGGTTGTGCCAACGCTGCTGGATCCGATCCGGGCATTCCTGCAGCAAAAAGGTCTTGACGTGCATGAGATCCGGTACGGCGCCTATCGTCCAGAGGAGTATCGTGCGGCGCTGCGCGCCAGCAGGTCCATGATCTTCCTCTGCGAACATGAAACCCAGGGGCTTGCCTATCAGGAAGCTCTGTCCTGCGGGGTGCCGGTCTTTGCCTGGGACCGGGGTGGCCCGTGGACGGATCCCGAATTTTATCCTCATCGCGTAGTCTACGAACCGGTCAGCTCGGTGCCTTACTGGGACGGGCGCTGTGGCATGCGGTTTTGTGACGCCGAAGACTTTGCCCAAGGCTTTGAGATGTTCTTCGACGCGGTAAGCCGGCAGGGCTTTAGCCCACGCGACTATATTCTCGACAATCTGACGCTTGAAAAATGTGCCGGACACTATGTCGAGATTGCCCGGAGCCTGGGTGCGCAAGTCTAGCCACATCACGCCTTAAGACGGTGCGCCTGGCGCCGTCAGCGTCAGGCGACCGGCATCACCTTGCGGAATTCGCTCGCGGGATAGACGCCAAGGATCGTCAGCTTGGTGGAAAAGAACTGCAGCTCTTCGAGGGCAAGGCGCACCAGACGATCTTCGGGATGGCCTTCGATGTCGGCATAGAACTGTGTGGCATTGAATGAGCCGCCAATCTGGTAGCTCTCGAGCTTGGTCATGTTGACGCCGTTGGTGGCAAAGCCGCCCATGGCCTTGTAGAGCGCGGCGGGCACATTGCGCACCCGGAAGATGAAGGTGGTTATGACTGGGGCCCCATCATGGGGCGCATCGTCCGCCTCGCGCGCCATGATGAGAAAGCGCGTCATGTTGTGAACTTCATCCTCGACGTCGGCCTTGAGGATCTCAAGGCCGTAGAATTCGGCGGCCAGTGATGAGGCGATAGCGGCGACACTGGGGTCCTTCAGTTCGGCAACGTGGCGCGCCGATCCGGCCGTGTCGTGCCAGTTCTGCGCCGTGAGTTTGAGGTCGCGGATGATCCGCCGGCACTGGCCGAGTGCGGGTCCTTGGCTCAAGACGGTCTTTACGCCCTCAAGCGTGGCGCCCTTGATCCCCAGCAGTTGATGGCGCACCCGATGAAAATGTTCACCGATGATGTAGAGGCCGGCATCGGGCAGCAGATGGTGGATATCGGCAATCCGCCCGTGCAGCGAATTTTCGATGGGAATGATGGCCAGATCCGTCTTGCCCTCGCGCACCGCATCGAGTGCCGCGTCAAAAGTGGGCGTTGGCACGCATTCGCAACCTGGCAGGGCTTCGCGGGCGGCAAGATTGGCGTAAGCGCCGGGTTCGCCCTGGAAGGCCACGCGGCGTGCCCGGCTAAGGATTGACTGGGTCATGGGCGGCTGAGGTGGGTTCGGGCCTTTGCGAGATCGGCGTCAGTATCGACACTCAAGGGCACACTGTCCACGCGCGCAATGGCGATTTGCATGCCTGCTTCGAGCGCGCGCAGCTGTTCGAGCTTTTCACGCTGCTCGAGGGCAGACGGGGGTAGCCCCACAAAGCGTGACAGGGCCGGCCGCCGGAAGGCGTAAATTCCGACGTGATGGTAACAGGGGCCGTCACCATGAGGCACGCGTGCCCGCGAAAAGTAGAGCGCGCGACCGCGCAGGCCCGTGGCGTCCCACACAATCACGGGCTTGACCACTGACGGGTTGTCGGCCTCTTCCTCGTCCTCGATTTCCGCCGCCAGGGTTGCGAGGTCGGCTCCAGTTGGGGCCAATGCGTCCACCACAGCGCGAATATGGGCCGGATCTATGGCCGGCAGATCGCCCTGGAGGTTGACCACCACATCATGCAGCCCCTCAGGATCGACCACCTCCACTGCGGCGTGGACACGGTCGGTGCCAGACGCAAGCTCGGGGGAGGTGAGCACCGAGCGTCCGCCCGCTGCGGTGACGGCAGCTGCGATTTCGGGCTCGGCAGCGGCAACGATGACCGGACCCAGTCCGGCGGCCATCGCCTGGCGCCACACGCGTACGATCATGGGCGTTCCTGCGATATCGGCCAGGGGTTTGCCGGGCAGGCGCGAGGATGCCATGCGCGCCGGGATCACGATGATCGGGTTCATGCGGATGCCTCTTGCTCAAACATTTTCTGTGTCCCAGTTCAGCCTTGCGACGCTTCGCCGCAATGACGCCCAACCTTGCCCGGGTAATGTCCGGTCAGCCTGTGGGGGGTGGTGCGATGAGGCCAAGCGTCATCCCTTTCGCAAGGACGGCGGTAACACGGCGTCTGCCGTTTTGAAATGGAGCGCGACGATATGGATTCCTGGGAGTGGAACAAGATCGCTGGGGCCGTCCTTGGTACACTGATCTTTGTTATAGTCGTGGGCCTTGTGGCGCACGCGGTTTATCAAGTGCCCGAGCCCGCGAAGCCTGGCTATATCGTGCCGGGCGTGAAGGTAGCGAGTTCAAGCCATGTTCGGGCCAAACCCAAGGCCGAACCATTGCCCGACTTTGCCACAGCCATTCCTGCGGCGAACCTCGAGCATGGCGAGAAGCTCGCCGAGCGTTGTGCCGCCTGCCACGACTGGGCGAAGGGTGGCCCCAACAAGATCGGTCCCAACCTGTATGACATTCTCGGCAACAAGCGCGGTGTTGATCGCAACGGGTATGATTTCTCGGCGGCGATGAAGGCCAAAGGCGGGACCTGGACCTACGCGGAGCTGTTCCGCTTCCTGCGCGACCCGCAGGAGTACATCCCTGGTACCAAGATGACCTTTCCTGGTCTGCCCAATCCGCAGGACCGGCTGGATGTGATCAAGTTCATCCGCACCTGGGCAGACACGCCCTATCCTCTGCCGCCGCCGGCCGCCACGACCAAGGCTGGCAGCACCAAGGCTACAAAGGCGCCGCAAGCGGCCGACACCAAGGCCAAGGCACACTGACGCAAAGCCGCCGCAACCGCTGCGAACCGGTTGCGGCGGCAGGTGCGTTATTTCGCGCTTGATCCCGTTTGGCTTTGCGGAGAGGTTGGTGCATGGCCGACCCCATTACGCTGCTGTTGGACGTTCCATCCGGGTGGGCCGGTCACTGGGCCGGTCCTTTGTCCGAACTGCTGCCAGGGGCACGGCTGCTGCGGCAGGATGAGGGACCGATCGACACTGCCAGGGTCGACTACCTGATCACGTTCAGGCCGCGCAAAGGCCTGATCGCATCGCTGGCCAATTTAAAGGCAGTGTTCTCCCTGGGAGCTGGGGTGGACGGCATCCTCGCGGATCCGGATTTTCCACGTGACATACCCTTGATGCGCTTTGTGGATCGCAGCCTGAGCCGCGAGCTTGCTCAGTATGTCGTGATGCATGTGCTGATCTTTCACCGCGGCCAGCGCTACTTTGACGCCGCCCAGGCCATGAACAAATGGCGTCAGCGGCCGCTGCTGCGACCCACGGAAGACACACGCATTGGCATTCTCGGCATGGGTGAAATCGGGACCATGTGTGCCGAACGCCTGCGCGATCTGGACTTTCCCGTCACCGGATGGAGCCGCACGCGCAAGTCCGTAACGGGTGTGGAAAGCTTTTCCGGAGCAGGGGAACTGGCTCCGTTTTTGGCCCGCAGCGACATTCTTGTGTGTCTTCTGCCGCTGACGCCCGAAACCAAAGGCATTCTCAACGCCAAGACCTTTGCACTGCTGCCCAGGGGTGCCTTCGTCATCAATGCCGCGCGCGGGGGCCATCTGATCGAGGCGGACCTTGTTGAGGCGATCGATACCGGCCATCTGGCGGGCGCGACACTCGATGTCTTTCAGCACGAGCCATTGCCCGCTGATTCAGTGCTGTGGAACCATCCCAAGATCACGGTGACCCCGCATATTGCAGCGATTACCGATCCGCGTGCTGCGGCCCGGGCGATCAGCGAGGGCATTACCGCGCTCGAACGCGGTGAACCGGCGGCCCATCGCGTCAACATTGCGCGTGGATATTAATCGTTCCTTAAGTGAGGGGCGTCAGATTCATCGCTTGCACACCAAGACCTCGCCCGGAGAGCATCATGACCGACATCGAATTTGCGGCGCTTCTGGTCAGCCGCGTCTGCCATGATCTTGTCAGTCCGGTGGGGGCCGTGGTGAACGGGCTCGAGGTTCTGGAAGATGAACGCGATGCGGCGATGCGCGCTGATGCGCTCAAGCTGGTCGCATCCTCTGCCAGCCAGGCTGCGGCACGCCTTCAGTTTGCTCGTCTCGCATTTGGTGCGGCGGGCTCGGCTGGTGCACACCTGGATCTCACCCAGGTCGGCCGTGTTGTCCAGGGGCTCGTCGATGGAGGCAAGGTCAGTGTTGACTGGCGCGCAGCCCCACTCAATTGGCCCAAGGACTGGGCGAAGCTTTTGATGAATGCGACGCTCCTGGCGAGCGACTGCCTGCCGCGTGGCGGGACGATCACCGTGGAGACCTCGTCGGATCCAGCTGCGCCGTCATTTCGGGTTCATGCCAAGGGGCAGAATGCGCGCCTGAGCGCCGACATCGAGCGGGCGGTGCGCGGGGAGGCTTTGGCCGAACTGGATGGGCGCTCGATCCAGGCCTTTCTTTCCCATCGCCTGGCGCACACGCTTCATACGGCTCTGAGCCTGCAGGCGGTCGAGGGCGAAGTCGAGATCCGCTGCGATGGCGGACCTGTGCAAGTTTGAGCCTGAGATTTAGAGGCTGTTTACAAGCGGTCCGCTAGGGTTTGCGGCGGCGTGCGCCAAAGTGCGCGCCGAAGGGGACGCCACCGTGAAACACTGCCTTGTGGTCGACGACAGCCGCGTCATTCGCAAAGTGGCGACCACCATACTTGCCGGGCTTGCCTATGAGAGCGTGGAGGCTGAAGACGGCGCCCAGGCATTGAAGGCCTGCCGTGCCCGCATGCCCGACCTCGTGCTCTTGGACTGGAATATTCCGGGTACCAACACACTTGAGTTTCTGCGCGGGCTGCGTCGGGAACCCAGAGGCGACCTGCCGTTCGTTCTTTATTGTACCACCGAAAATGATGTCGGCCGCATTCAGGAGGCGCTCGTCTGCGGTGCCAATGACTACCTGCTGAAACCGTATGACGAGCAGTCGCTGCGCGAACGGCTGAGCTCAGCCGGCTTGGATTAGGACCGGGCCATGTCGGCGATCGCGATCCATACTGCCAGGTTTTATCACCTCGCCGATCTGGTGCGACGCCGGAGCGGGCTGTGGCTGAACTGTGACCATGCCGAGCTCATTACATCCAGGCTTGCGCCGGTGGCGGCCCGTTTTGGCTTTCGCGAAATCGCGGCCCTTCTCGCTGAACTTGAAGACGAGCCCGAAGAGCTTGCGCGCGCGGTTACCGAGGCGATGGCCACGCATGAAACCTCCTTCTTCCGTGATCCGGCCGTATTTGAGTATGTGCGCTCTAAAGTTCTGCCCGGTCTGATGCGCGCGCGAACAGCACAAAGGCGGCTGCGCATCTGGTGTGCTGCTGCGTCGACCGGTCAGGAAGCCTATTCACTGGCCATGCTGCTCGACTACGCCGGTCTCTTTGAGAGCGGCTGGAAGGTTGACCTCTTTGCAAGCGACTTCAGCCGCGATGCAGTTGTGCGCATCAAGGAGGGTGGGTATAGCGACTATGAGCTGGCGCGGGGGCTGCCGCTGTCGATGCGGGACCGATACTGCGTTGCGAGCGATAGCGGCCGCTGGCATATGGTCGATGGCTTGCGCCGGCGCCTGCGTATTCATCGCTTTAATCTGCTCGACAACTTTGGCTGGCTGGGCG
>JAGWRJ010000640.1 GCA_028869725.1 Alphaproteobacteria bacterium
ACAGCGCCAAGCCGAGTGCGGAGGATGTCAGGGCCGCCATCTCCGGGCACATTTGCAGGTGCGGAACCTATCCGCATGTCGTCGCCGCGACGCTGGACGCCGCCCTGGCACGGAAGCCGTGATCATGGCGAAGAAGACTGATACATTTTCTTTCGGCATCGCGGGCGTCGACCTGGGGACTGTTGAGCGCGAAGTTCCGGTGGGCGAGCCGCCGCCCCTGCCGCCCAATGATCGACTGAACGTCATCGGCAAATCGGTGCCGCGACAGAACGGCCGCGCCAAAGTCACAGGCGCCATTCGGTACACGGTGGATGTCGCGCTGCCAGGTATGCTTTATGGCCGCATCCTGCGCGCAAACCTGCCGCATGCCAGGATCCGGGCTATCGACCTTTCAAGGGCGGCCAGTCACCCGGGGGTGCGCGTCGTGTTCGCTCTGGTTTCGCCCGAGGATCCCGCAAACAATGAGGTGCGCTATATCGGTGCGCCTGTCGTCGCGCTTGCTGCCACCTCGATGGCTTACGCAGAAGAAGCGCTTCATCTCATTCGAGTCGATTACGAGCCACTGCCCTTCATTGCCGATATGGAAGCCGCCCGCAGGCTTGACGCGCCCGCGGTTTATGAGCCGGGAGCAGCGCCCGGCGGGCATCCCTCCGGCTTTCCGGCGCGAACAAGCCTTCCACTCTCCAACAATGTGCGCGGACCGGCCATAGACAGACGCGGCGACGTCGTCCGCGGGATGGGCGAGGCCGATGTCATCATCGAGAGCGAATACCGCACCCATGTCCAAACCCATTGCTGCATGGAGCCGCACGCCATCGTCGCCGATTGGCAGAGCGAAGGGCTCACGGTCCATATCTCCACTCAGTTCACGTCTGGCGTGCGGCACGAATTGGCCGAGACATTCAACCTGCCTCTCAATCGGGTGCGCGTCATAGTGGATGGCATGGGCGGCGGCTTCGGCTCCAAATCGCAGCTTGGCGATTATGGCCGCATCGCCGTTTCGCTGTCGCGCGAGGCCAAGGCGCCGGTTCGTCTGGTCTTCACCCGCGAGGAGGAGCAGATGGCCTCGGGCAACCGTCCTGCAACCTGGCAGCGCCTTAAAATCGGCGCCAAGCGGGATGGCACGCTCACGGCCATTTCGCTCGAAAGTCATGGCACGGCGGGCGTAGGTCTTGGCGCGGGCGTGGGTAATGTCGCCCAAGCGCTTTACACCTGCCCCAATTTCGAAGGCGCGCAATCCGACGTCTTCATCAATGCAGGTCCGGGCTGCGCCATGCGCGGACCGGGAAACACACCGGGTGCCTATGGCATGGAGCAGGCGATCGATGAGTTGGCCGAGCGCCTGGCCATCGATCCGCTTGCCCTGCGCGATCGCATCGACCCGAGCCCGGTTCGCCGCGTGGAGCGGCGCATTGGCGCCGAGCGGATCGGCTGGCTGAGGCGCGCTACCCCGGATAGAGATCCCGGCCCTGTAAAGCGCGGGATTGGTGTAGCCCAGTCGCTGTGGATGGCGAATGTCCAGACCAACTCCTCCTGTGAGGTACGGCTGATGCGGGACGGCTCGGTCGAAGTGCGGTCGAGTGTACAAGATATCGGTACTGGTATCGGCACTGTCCTGGCGCAGGTGGTAGCGGAGATGATGGGCCTCCGAGCCGAAGACATCAGCGTGCGCATCGGCGATACGGAATTTCCGGCAGGCCCTCCCTCCTATGGCAGCCGTACGACGGCCTCCATCACTCCGCCTGCCCGTACCGCGGCTTTTCATGTAATGCAAACGCTGTTCAAGCAGGCCGGGCGCGCGCTGAACGCCCGGCCGGACGAGCTCGTCGCACACAACGGCCGTATTCTCGTCCGTGAGGATGCCAGCCGCAGCATGAGCTTCCGTAAAGCCGCTGCGTTGCTTCGCACCGATCATGTCAGCGCGATCGTTTCCCGTGCCGACGACTATGGCGGCTTTCGCTGGCACAAAGGCGATTGGGCCATGGCGCGCCAGGATCTGGGCGGAGTACAGTTCGCAGAGGTGGCGGTCGATACCGAGACCGGAATTGTTCGCGTGGAGCGCGTGGTCGCCGTACAGGATTGCGGCCGGCCGATGAATCCCCGCCAGATCGAAAGCCAGGTGCAAGGCGGCGTGCTGATGGGGCTCTCCTATGCGCTGTTCGAGAACCGTATCCTCGATCAACACACCGGGCGCATGGTCAATCCCAATCTTGAGCAATACAAGCTCGTCGGTCCGCGTGAAGTGCCTGACATCGATGTCGTCGTTCTCGAGAATTATCTGGGGCAGAGTGCAACGGACGCTTATGGCATTGCCGAGCCGGCCAACATCGCTACCGCAGCCGCCATCGCCAACGCCGTTCACAACGCCATCGGTGTGCGCATTCGCGAACTGCCAATGACGCCCGCGGTCGTTCTCGCGGCGCTTGGAAAAGTCCACGTTGCGGAGCATCGGCCATGAACCACTTTTCGTGGGCGAGCCCCACCACGATTCCCGAGGCTACAAGCGCCGCATCGGCGATCGTCGCCGAGGCGATGACCGCACCGGGTGGCAGCACTACGGGCGTTGTCAAAGCCGGCGGGATCGACCTTCTCGACCTGATGAAAGAAGGCATGTTGGCGCCCGACACGCTCGTCAATCTTGCCACCGTTTCTGGTCTTGACGGCATCGCCGAAGAGAAAGACGGGCTACGCATCGGCGCCATGGTCACCTTGGCACATCTTGCCGCCCATCCGCTTATCCGGCAGCGCTATCCCGCTCTCGCCGAAGCAGTCGGCGCCTCGGCAAGCCCGCAAATCCGCAACGTTGCGACCTTGGGCGGCAACCTCTTGCAGCGGCCGCGCTGCTGGTACTTTCGGGCAAAGGACTTTCACTGCCTGAGGAAGGGGGGTGGCCATTGCTTTGCGCTTACGGGCGAGAACCAGTATCACGCGATCTTCGACAATCAGTCCTGCGCCATCGTTCATCCCTCGACTGCGGCCACGGTGCTTGTCGCGTTGGGCGCGCAGGTGGAACTGGTGAACGCCAATGGCGTGTCGCGCACGCCTCTGCTCGAGGAATTCTTCATCCCGCCCGAGCGCGATCTGCAGCGCGAAAATGACCTGCATCCGCACGAAATCCTCACCGCGATCCATCTGCCTGCTCTCGCGGGGAGCCTCCGCATGGCGCACCTGAAACAGGGCGAGAAGGACTCCTTCGACTGGCCGCTGGCCGATGTTGCCGTCGTGCTCGATATGGCGGCAGAAGGACGCTGCATCCATGCCGCGGTCGTGCTCGGCGCCGCGGCGCCGGTGCCGCATCGCGCAAGCG
The DNA here is from genome assembly GCA_028869725.1 of Alphaproteobacteria bacterium. GTDB lineage: Bacteria > Pseudomonadota > Alphaproteobacteria > Micropepsales > Micropepsaceae > Rhizomicrobium. Next base: position 3,308 of record JAGWRJ010000640.1, read on the forward strand.
CTGCCGAATATTTGCTGATTGGTCAGCACATCGATGCTGTACTGGCCGCAAGGGCGAGCAAGGCTGCCCTTGAGGGAGCGAGGCCACTGGGGAAGAACGCCTACAAGTTGCCACTGTTCGAAACGCTGATCCGGCGCGCAGTCCTCAAGGCAGCGAACGCATGAGTGGCGGTCCATATTCTTGGAGGAGGAGACTTCATGACGCCGCGCCACGACAAAGCCGGGACTGACACAGCAAAAACGTCTCTGAAGGAGCAAAGGTCAATTAAACTGCCGCCGCCGCGCGAGGACGCCGGCATGTCGCTCATGGGCGCGCTCAAGCTACGCCGCTCCTCGCGTGAATACTCAGACCGGCCCCTACCGCCCCAGATCTTGTCGGATCTCTTATGGGCCGCATTCGGCATAAACCGTTCGAGCGGCGACCGCACGGCGCCCTACTGGCGGCATATCATGGTGATCGACGTTTACGCTGCCATGGCAAACGGAGTCTGGCTCTACGATCCCCAAGTGCATTCGCTTGTGCCACACCTCGGCGTAGACATCCGCGCAGACACGGGCCGGCAAGAATTCATTGGCACAGCAGGTCTTGACCTCGTCTACGTCGCCCATGGCGAGCATATGACGGACGTTTCACCAGAAGATCGTCGCCTCTACGCCTCGGTC
>JAGWRJ010000641.1 GCA_028869725.1 Alphaproteobacteria bacterium
CACCGTCGAGGTGGCAGTGTGCGCCGATTGTGCGGCGTGAGCACGCCTATGTGGAACTTGGGCTGACTTGTTACCCGTTTGCGACGAAGGCCAGCGTCTGCCATGCCAGGCGCTGGCCATGTTGGCGCTCGGGCGGGCTTGCGAGATGGCGCGTCACCGCGACAAGTCAGGTCTTTGTCGTGGGGTATCGGCATTGCGCGGCACGTTTGCCTTGAGCGCAAACAGAGCCCTTCGGCACACCGCGCTGTAACGATCCTGTCCAGGCAATTTCATACGCTGCACCGGGCTGCAGTGCCGCCAGACACCGTCACAACGTGGTCATTAACGGTAGCGACCACTACAAATAATTTTCCTGCGCGGGTTCTTGGTCGTGAGAGCGCTTGTGGGCCGCAAGACAGCCATGGTATTCCTATCAAAATTTTAATCATCCAAAGAAATTGATGCGCAAGGAAGTCGCACGCGGGGTGGAAGAAATCTGTCAAATGGATGGGGTATTCGACCTACGATGACACGGGTCGCATAACCCGTCTGCTTATTTAGGAGCATCGTTCAGGGGGGATCGGCTTCCGCCGGCACGGGGGCTGACTAGTAGTGGATTGAATATCAACCCAGTCATAGATCGGTCGCAGAACCAGCTGCTTGATCTTGCAAGTCCCCAGCGGGCTGTCTGGGTTGAGCAAATGCTCGACCAGAGCTCACCACTTTATCACGTCGGCATTGCCTTTACGCTGAAAGGCCCAGTTGACGAGGTGCGGCTCCGCCAGGCTCTGGCAAGCGTCACTTCCGACAATGATGCCTTTCGCCTGCGCATCCACAGCGATGGCCAGAATTTCCTGCAGTCCTTCGGCGCGTCGCCTCCCGACCAGCTGAAGCTCCTGAATTTTTCTGATCACGACGATCCTCTGGTTGCGGCACGCAGCTGGATGCAGGTGCGCATGGCGGTTCCGTTCGATCTCGAGAACGGACCCTTGTTCGAGTTCAATCTGCTGCGCCTTGGGCCCGATCATCATCTGTGGATGGCAAAATACCATCACGCCATCATGGACGCCTGGGGCTCGACGGTGATGCTGCGGCGCCTGTGCGCGGCGTACAATCGTGCGGCTGCCGAGACGGCGGATAGCGATCCTTCCCCCTCTTATGCCACGTTCATTCGGGCCGATGCCGAATACGCAGCGAGCTCTGCGCGCCAGGCAGACGAGAATTTCTGGCTGAGCAGATACAGGGACATACCTGATGCTCCCATCGGCCGCAGGTACGAGCCTCAGTTTGCGGGACGGCCGGTACCGACCATCGTACGCCAGCTTGTGCTCTCGCGCAGCCAGTTCGAGCGCATTGCTGATTTTGCCCGGCCATCCAGCGCCACTGCGTTTCATGTTTTCGTGGCTGCGCTCTATGGCGTCCTTGCAAAGCGCTACGGGGCGCAGGACGTGGTCATCGGTCTGCCCACGCTAAACCGGACCACCGCGCTCTTCAAACGCACCATCGGCATGTTTTCGGGCATCAGTCCCCTACGCTGCAGTTTTGGGCTGGAGCGTTCGGTCAACGAGGTGGTGGCGGCGATCCGCGACGAACTGCGGGCCACCTATCGCCATCAGCGTTATCCCCTGATCGATCTCAATCGCCGGCTTGGCTTGCTGCGCTTCAACCGCCGCCAGCTTTTCGACGTTACCCTGTCCTACGAGAAGAACGACTATTCCGGCCTGGCGCTCGGTGCCGTGGCCATGTCCGAGCCGAGCGTCCTGCTCAATGGCTATGAACCCAATCCGTTGCAGATCTATGTTCGCGACTATGACGGGGCCGAGGACGTGGTCGTCGACTTTTCGTTCAGTGCGGCGTCGTTCGATGCTGCCGATGCGGACGGGCTGGTCGAGGCCTATAACACTTTTCTCTTTGGCATGCTGGATGATGGCGAACGGCCACTCAACCGCATCGCCATCATCAGCAGTGCGGCATGCGCGAACATCCTTGCGCTGTCGCGCGGACCTGAGGTCGAACTCGCTCCAAGCACAACGCTGTCGCTGATTGAAGCGCAGGTGGCACGGGATAGTGATGCGGTTGCGGTGGTGTACGCCGGGGAGGAGCTGAGCTATGGCGCACTGAACAGCCATGCGAACCGTCTGGCGCGCCGGCTCAAGGAGCTTGGGGCAGGTCCTGAGAGCCTTGTCGGGGTGCATCTGGAACGCGGGCACGATCTTGTCGTGGCGCTGCTTGCAGTCTGGAAGGCGGGCGCCGGCTATGTGCCGCTGGATCCGGGCCAGCCGCGCGA
>JAGWRJ010000642.1 GCA_028869725.1 Alphaproteobacteria bacterium
ACGGCGCAAATCGGCGTAAGGCGAGGCCTTGTCCTGCACCAATGCCGCGATCAACTCGGGAGCCACGGGCTCGCCGCGCTCGGTGATCAGCCTGATGGCGTCAAGCACGGTACGCCGGTTGCGGGCGCGGAAGTACAGGGCCAGAGCCAGCGGCACGCACACCATCAGGGTGAAGCTGCCGAAAACGATTAGGGTATCGGACATCGGGGGTTCCACGCTTCGGCCGGGCGCTAAGGCGTTCCCGGGGGTTTCGTCCCTTAAGAGCCCGCTCGTCGCCCATTTGGATGTGGTGACGGGAAGATTATCTTCGCCCTCCAGGGACTATCGGACGTGCCGTTCTGCCACTGTTCACTCTGACGGGCGGTCAGGAAAGCTATGGTCGAGCCTGATCTGTTCGACGTGATCCTCGGCCCAAGCCACCAGACAGAGGGTCTGCTCAGGTTAAACAGGAAGTTAGCCGGGGTGACAGGCACGGTAGTATCGGACCGAAGGGCGCCAGAGAGGCTATGCTTTTTCAAGAGGTGCTCGAAGGCCGTGAGAGCAGGGGCTTCAGGGACCGATTCGAGAGCTTCGCATGTCAGCAGGTAGCGCAAGGCGTAATCGGTTGACGCAATCGGATAGCAATTGCCGCCGCCACCGGGCTTGATTTCAGCATTGTAGTTGGCCCGACCACAGCCTGTTTGGGGTTAGCCCTGCGGAGTGTGGTGGGCTTTCGGCCTGGCGTCGCGAAACAGCGGCATTGATCAAGCTGTGGCGAGTCAGCACCGAGTCGAAACTCGTTCTCTACCAGGGCGTACCCTGAAGAGGCGTACAGAATATAATGGATAAACACATTCACACCGAACTCAGCGACAATTGCAGTTCATTCAGTTTGGAAGCGCGAGCGTGCCTGAAAAGCAGATCGTGCGGTAGGAGATATTGCACTTCTTGAGTGACGTCCATTCGGGGGAGGGGTGCCTACGCGATCCTGCTTAGCTTCATCTTGCCGGGAACCATGAACCTCACGCGCTGGCAAGACGCCTGGTGCGGCAAGGTGAGTCGGCAGCTTGCGCAAGCTTCCCAGCGGCAACCATCCTATTCATGGGCATGGTGTTGGATTTGTCATGCCAGCGAGTTATTCTCGCTCGGGGAGCGCAGCTACGGATCTCTTGCAGAGGCGATCTAAGTCTGCGCACATTGCGGAGAGTGCCAATGTTTGGAAAGAACTTCTGGGCGGGTGTTGCCGCAACGATTATTCTTGGTTTTATAATTACTTACGCGGTCATTGCTACCGGGGTCATTCCGGCAAATGCGGATGCAACACCAGGCTGGCTAGAGAGTTGGGCGGCTCACACCTCACTTCGTGCGACCCTTGCACGTGATGCGCCGAAGGCTGCAAATCCGCTTCCCCCAACTGATGCTAATCTGATCGCTGGAGTTCAACTCTATGCGAAGCACTGTGCCATCTGTCATGGCACTGCACGCGGCGATGCCTCCGCATCGCCAATCGCCAAGGGGCTATACCCACGACCGCCACAGTTGGCTACGGATGGGGTGGAAGATGATCCTCAAGGCTATACCTACTGGAAGATTGACCATGGCATTCGCTGGACGGCGATGCCGTCCTGGAAGGGTACACTTTCTTCACACCAAATGTGGTTGCTCTCACTTTTTCTGAACCACATGGATAAGCTTCCTTCTGGGCCGGAAGGCGCTTGGAAGCAGGTTACGAATTGATATCAGAGTTCATCTGATGCGTAACGATCAGCTGGATTCAGCGACATGCGGGAGCATTCTGTCTGATCGTCGGGTCAGCCTGTGGGCGGCCGCGCCCTAAATGCGGTGTTGTGAATCCGGCTGTCGAGACTTGATATGCCTGATGTAAGCCTGCGTCACGTAGGGGAAAAGATTTTGATGCCCCTGCCGCGCGTTGCGCGGCGCCAAATGCCCTATGTCTTGCAGCGCCAGAGCATCAGTTAGTGGGCCGGAAACCTGTGTTGTAGACCTCGGCTGCATGTTGGCAGTGTACATGACTGACCGCAGTGTGTGAGAGTCCTTCGGTCATTGCGTGACGCAGTATTTGCGAGACCCAAAGGCTGTCGATTAGGTCAAGCCCTGCGTCCAGTCCGGCTGAACAAGCGGTTGTGAAGTGGTTGCGCCTGTTCTGTCTTTGCCCCTTGATTGATTGCAGTCATACTCGATCAGCTTCATCCGTTGAGGGGCACAGCGGCAACCAAACGCGGGGGCGGGGCCGGCATTTTCCAACAACGTCGGCCATGTCCCGTAGTCTGTCGTAAACCTCAATAAAGTCAGAATGTTAAACTGTAAGCTTGGTTGCTGGCAGCTTTAATATTGTCTCGAACTGCCAAGAACCACCGTTCACGTAGAGGTCCGCTTCACATGAAATCGAATCGTGTTGCCCTAATGCTAATGATGGGAATTCTGGTGGGGACGCCAGCGCTGGCGCAGGCACGGCAGCTCACAAACTCCGATTATGCACGAGCGGCAAAGTTTCTTTTAGATAGCACTGACCCGCTTGTCGGACACTTTGTCGATCCACTGGTCGATCACGATATCCAACATGTAAAGTGGATTGACGCTACCCACTTCTGGTATCGGGACCATGGTGCCAAAGGGGATTCCATTCTTGAGATGGATGCGACTACTGGCAAGGTGTCTCAGGCATTCGATCCGGTGAAGTTGGCGGCAGCTCTTGGTAAGGCGCGCGGCAAACCCGTTAACCCAAAGAAGTGGCCGGCGTTTGGCTTTTCGTTTCATCGTCTTAGCGATGGCAGCCTTGGCGTTCGCCTGGGCAAGGCGAAGTTCCGGTGTGAACTTTCAGGGGTTGGCGTCTGCACGTGGCGCAACAAGAATGCAAAACCCCCGCACCATGCAAGTGAGTTCAGCGTGGGACGTCATGCTCAATCTCCGAACCATAAGTTTCGTGCGTTTGTGCGTAACTGGAATTTGTGGATTCGCGACCTCGCAACCGGCAAGGAAACGCAGATCACGAGCGACGGCGTGAAGAATTATGGGTATGGTGGCAAGAAAGATGGGCCCGCCGTTGTTCGCTGGTCGCCTAATTCTGAAATGTTGGTCGCCTATCTCCAGGATCAGAGGAAGGTCAAGGACTTTTACACAGTTTCGACTCGGGTCGGCCATCCAAAGCTGAAAACTTTGCCCTATCCGCTTCCGGGGGACAAACATGTGTTCATGGTTCACCCCGTAATTATTCAGGTTGCAACCCACAAGATTGTGCCGCTCAAAATGGCGCCGGAGCAGCGCCTGGGTAGTTGGAAAGACGTGCGATGGTCTTCCGACAGCAAGACGTTTGCGCTTGTGTCAACCTCGCGCAATCAGCAACACGAGTGGTTCCGTGTCGCGAATGCGAAAACTGGTTCAGTCCGCACTGCATTCGAATATTCGGCCAAGGAGTATTATCAGGGCTGGTACCGTCGCCCGGACTGGCAATACCTGGCCCGTAGTAACCAGGCAGTGTGGCCGACGGAGCAGAACAATTGGATAAATTTGTATCTCTACGATCTTAAAACTGGAAAAGTGCTCCATCCCATAACGACAGGCAAAGGGGATGTGATTGAGGTTCCACATGTAAGTCAAAAAACTAATACCTTATGGTATGTAGGTGTCGGCCGCACACCCGGCATAAATCCCTATTATCGGCAGTTATTTAGGGTCAATATAGAAACGGGAAAGACTACATTGCTGACGCCGGAGGCGGCTGATCACACCATAACGATGTCGCCGGACGGAAAATACTTTGTAGATTCCTACTCAACTCCGACCAAACCACCGATCACGGTTTTGCGCTCGTCGGCGAGCGGTCGGGTAATCGCAACCATTGCGAAGGCCGATATTTCGCGCTTGAAGTCGATTGGTTGGGTGCCGCCGATTCCGTTCACTGTGAAGGCACGTGACGGCAGAACGACACTTTATGGCTTGATGTACAGGCCGACGAATTTCGATCCGAACAAAAAATATCCAGTGATCGACTTTGTTTACCCTGGACCGCAGATCGGCTCGATTGCCACGTTTAGTTTTCGTTCAGAGCGGGGAAGTCATCAGGCACTGGCAGAGCTTGGCTTCATTGTTGTCACAATTGACGGCATGGGGACGCCATATCGCTCCGCCCGGTTTCAGCGCTACTGGTATGGGAACATGGGCGACGACACGATTCCGGACCAGATTAGTGGCATCAAACAGCTGGCTGCGCGCTATTCATGGATGGACCTCAATCGCGTGGGAATTTGGGGGCATTCCGGTGGCGGCAACGCCACCGTGTCGGCGATGCTCCATTACCCGGATTTCTTCAAGGTCGGCTGGGCGGAGAGTGGAAATTACGATAACCGCGATTATGTCTATAATTGGGGTGAACGGTGGGAAGGTCCTCTGGTGAAGCACAAGAGCGGGGGCACCAACTATGACAACCAGGCAAGTGAGCTTTTGGCAAAGAATCTCAAGGGGCGCCTGATGCTGGTAACTGGATCAATCGACAACAACGTTCCGCCCAGCAATACCTACCTGATGGTCAATGCGCTGATGAATGCAAACAAGAACTTCGGGATGCTTGTGGTACCCAACGAACGCCATCACTACGGGTCCCACACGCCCTACGTCACGCGTCGGTGTTGGGACTTCTTTGTCAGATATCTTGCTGGCAACACGCCACCTCACGCATTCGGTGGAATGCCAAAGACGCTTGATAAGTGAAGATTGGACAGAACTGTGCGCTGTATTGCTTGCTTTGGAATTAGTTCATCTAGCTGGACGAGTGTCATGCCTGTCCGGTAGCGGGTCCACGCCGGCAATTAGGGCGGTATGACGCGATAACGATCGTGCATGGCTCCTGCATCACGAGGTCTACAGAGCTTCGCGGCACTGCTTGCTTCAATATGGCTTTACGCTTTATGCCTCTCGACGGGTGATCTGTGCCAGATCACCCGTCACGCATATAGTCAGGGTTCTTGTGAGCGCTGGCAGCTGCGTGCACGGATGTCGTCTGACACAGCATGCCAAGAGTAATATCTCGTCTAGGAGGATTTGCTGGTTGCGGACCCGTTGTGCAAGTTACCTGCAATTTGATGATCGCGGTCCTTGTGCAAACGGTCGCTCGATCAGGCTAGTATCGGAAATTGATCCACGCAAAAGTGACATCGTAGCGACGATTGTAAGGCACGATTTTTGCGTTTCCGGAGAAGTGGAAGTTGCATTGGACAGCTCCAAGTTCACGGAGCATGTGTTCACTATGCTCCTGATCGTAAGCAGCTTGATCGAGGCAGGGGCATATAGGCCGTCAGACGCCCGACAGGCGCCGCCGTCAGCTTCTATTCGAGGCCTATGCCAAGTCCAACTGGTCTGACCCAAATGTCTTTGAGTGACGCATTGATAGGGCTCCGGTCACCAACGATAATCAAGTGACATATAGGCACCACCCGGGCCAGCTGACAGGCCTGTGGAAAATCCGCGCGGCTGATATCGTGTGGTGAAGATCTCGTTATAGCCCAGTGAAATCGCGGCGCTCGCAACGACATCCCACCAATGGTGCTCTTTGCTGTCGACGCGAGAATACCCGACGAAGGCGGCCGCGGCATAGGCTGGAAGGCCATATTTCCAGCCATAGCGCTGCCAGAGATACTGTGCAGGAACAAATGCAACGGCCGATGTACCCGATGGAAACGAGTCTAGGTTGCTGTGGCCATGGCACGGCATGGCAAAGGGTCTGCATTCATGTACGAAATGCTTGAGCGCATATACTGTCCCGACAGTTGTAATTCCGGTTACGGCAAGTTGCGCTATACCGGTCCAGTCGCCGCGCCAGGCGGTGATACCTCCGGCTATAACAGGTAATGCGATCGCCACATCGCGCCCAATCGATTTCACATTAGATGAGGCTTGTGCCGGAAGGGTGCAGCCCAGGACACCGGCAAGTGCCGCCGCGAGAATCCGGATTTTCATAGTGTCCCCCGAATATGATGTTTAACCTTGATTCCTTGGACAGCGATAGCCATTGACGTCTAACAGCTCAATGCATCCAAAATTCACTACGCCGCAGGATCACGCCTGTGCTCGGCCTGTCAATCCCATATCAGGTGTCCGGTTCGTCGCGGAGCTGGAGATGTCCTTGGATGACGAAAGCAGTGATGGACAACGGAATCAAGTGGCCCGGTGTCATGGTGCAGGATAACGGTGCCAGATGGGTAGGACCCGCTGAGGTTGCGGGCTGAGGTGGGGGAGCCACCATAGCGGATTCACCGGTGTGTACCGGATAGCGCTGACCTAAGCCCCCCGTGGCAGGGGAGGGTTTTCAGTGGCACCATGGGCCGGCTCCACATTCCCGGATGGCATGCCCTCGCTGGCTGCGGCCCGTCAGATGTTAAACTCACAGCTTGGCGACCGTATGTCGCCAGGCGATCCAGGGCGGCCCCCCTTCAAGCCTAAGGAGATATTGAGCGCGCAGTTTGGCGACATGGCGATGGAAGGACGGAGTATCTGTATAAAGCCGTCTAACATCTTTCCAATGTGGGATTGTTTCGTTGCGGGAATCGAGTAGAGGAAGACGGCGCCGATTGTAGAGGCCCCGGGGGGACTCATGAGTGCACCGGACATCTTGCTCGTGATTCTTGCCTTGGCGTTCGCCTGGAGCATGGGCGCGCATTACACAGGCGCGTGCATGGGCATGCCCTTTGCAACGAAAAGCATCAACTTGGCGCCAGCGCTATGGCTCATGGCTCCACTCACATTTCTGGGTGCAACCTTCCTCAGTCACAAGGTGTTGGCCAACATTGGCCATAACATCCTGCTTGCGCATCACCTTGACGCACTACCGGCGATTGCCATTTTAGGTGCAGCTTTTTCTCTAACAACGTTTTTTACGCAACGTCGGATTCCTACTTCTACAATACAAATCCTGATATTTTGCGTCATCGGTGCTGGCCTTGCCCTTGGGCTCCGCGTCCGATGGAGTATGGTTTTGCGTCTGATCGCGCTGTGGATTTCTGCCCCCGTCATCGCCTTTTTTCTAGGCTTTGTGTTCACCAAGATTCTTGACCTGTTTCCTGAATTTGCACGAAGCGGTAGTGCCGGCGCGATGGGTTGGGCACTGGTAGTTGTTGGAGGTGCCGCGTCCATCACTATGGGTGCAAATGATGTTTCCAATGCAACGGCGGTGTTTCTTACTACTGGATTTTCAGGTCCACTGGTTGCCGGCACGCTTGGTGGCATCGGATTGGCTATTGGCGTCCTTACCTGGGGACGGCCGCTGCTCGAGCGGGTTGCCTTGGATGTCGTCAAAGTCGATATGCCGATGGCGACCGCCGCTCAGCTCGTTCAGGCCGTCGTAGTGCTCACGGCTGTATTCGTGGGCTACTTCACTTCCATGAACCAGGCCCTGATAGGTGCCATGGCTGGGGCAGGTTTTGCCCGCGGGCGTGAAACCATTGATCGAGGAGTTATTATTGCCATCCTTCGCGGGTGGTTTATCGGACCAGGCGCCGGCTTAATTTTGGCGTTCATCTTCGCTCGGGTCATGCAGGCTATTTCGTGATGCAACGTCCTGTCGGACCTGAGCGTACACCGGACCTGCGATGCGCGCGGAAGGCGAAGGTGCTTTAGGCCAATCCTCACAGACACTAACATCGGCAACGCGGTACTCCGCAGGTGCCTTTGGCGCCGAGATCGCGAAACAGCAGGATGGACAAAACATTACTGAAGAGTCGTCGCCAGCACCATCCTGGTCAGGCAGACGTGCAGCCAAGGTCGACCGAGACAGATCTGTGGAACTAGGCTTGTCGAGCACTGATTGGGTGCGGCCCAGCTTTCACTGAAATACAGACATTGGGGAATTGTATAG
>JAGWRJ010000643.1 GCA_028869725.1 Alphaproteobacteria bacterium
AGAAGGTCGATGACCAGAACGCAGGCGACAGCGCCTATCGGCCAATGGCCGGACGCGAAACGGAAAGTCAGGCCTTTCAGGCCGCTCACCAGTTGATCTTTGACGGGGTGCGCCAGCCCAATGGCTATACCGAGCCGACGCTGCATGCGTTCCGTGTCGCGGGAAAGAGCGGGCAGGTCCACGAGACCCGCCACCTGTGAGGTGTTGGCACTCTTCGGCCGCTGGTGCTCTCTGCGGGCGGTAGCCCTCAGCGAGGCTGGCGATGCCCGTCGGGCCCGGATTACATCGATAGCAAAAGGCGATGTGTGGAGGCGTCCATGGGGATGCGAACAGCTCCACCTGTGCAATCCTGGGGCAGACCATCGAGCGTAGCGCCCGAAATGCCGCGCCCGCGCCCGGTAAGATTCTTCACGACGATATCGACGCGACCCTCTTCAGCTGTCACCGTCGCCTTGAAGCCTGGCCAGCCGGCCGGAAGGCACGGCGCAAGGACGAGGAAACGACCCTCGCGTCGAATTCCGAGGATGGCTTCGATGCCAGCGCGATACATCCAGCCGGCGGCGCCCGTATACCAGGTCCAGCCGCCGCGCCCGACATGGGGCGCAACCGAATAGACGTCAGCCGCTACTACGTAAGGCTCGACCTTGTAGCGTTCGACGTCGTCGAAGGTGTGGGCATGGTTGATGGGATTGAGAAGTGAGAACAGCGCCCAGGCCTTGTCGCCATTGCCCTGGACAGCAAAGCCATGCACGGCCCACATCGCGGCGTGGCTATATTGCCCGCCATTTTCCCGCAGGCCCGGCGGATAACCCTTGATATAGCCTGGATCGTGAAGCGTCTTGTCGAAAGGTGGCGTGAACAGCAGCGCGAGTTTGTCATCACGGCGGATAAGTTGGGTATCGAGCGCGTCCATCGCCAACGCGGCACGCGCAGGATCGGCCTCGCCCGATAACACCGCCCAGGATTGGGCGATGGAATCGATCCGGCATTCGTCATTGTCCCTGCCGCCCAGCCACGTTCCATCATCGAAACTTGCCCGCCGATACCACGCGCCGTCCCAGGCCCCGGCCTCAAGCGCTGTGCGTAATGCCTGCGCATGGCGGCGCCAGCGTTCGGCGCGTACGGGATCGCGGGTCTGTGCGAGCGGCGCAAACAGCGCAATGGTTCGGAGCAGGAACCAGCCGAGCCAGACGCTTTCGCCTTTTCCACCTTCGCCGACGCGGTTCATGCCATCGTTCCAATCGCCGGTACCAATCAGCGGCAGTCCGTGTTCGCCGATCTGGTGCAGATATTGGTCGAGGCCGAGGGCACAATGCGCAAACAGTGACGCACTGTGATCGGAAATGGCGGGTTGGAAAAATGCGTCGTGTTCGCCCGGATGCAGGGGGCGGCCTTCGAGGAAGGGAAGGGGTTCATCCAACACCGCGGTGTCCCCGGAGGTCGCAACATAGGTTGCGGCAGCAAACGCGAGCCAGGCACGGTCGTCGCAAATCCGCGTGCGTACGCCCTGTCCAGAATGCGGAAGCCACCAATGCTGTACGTCGCCCTGTTCGAATTGCCGGCCAGCGGCCCGCAGCAGATGGCGCCGCGTCTCTTCGGGCCGCGCGAATGTCAGAGCCATGCCATCCTGTAATTGATCGCGGAAGCCATAGGCGCCGCTCGCCTGATAGAAGGCCGAGCGGGCCCAGATGCGGCAGGCGAGCGTCTGATAGAGCAACCAGCCATTGAGCATGATGTTCATGGTCCGGTCGGGTGTTTCGACCTGTACGGCGCCGAGCACGCCATGCCAATAATCCGTTACCTCCGTGAGGACAGCGTCGAGATCGGCGTCCCGGTAGCGCCGAACGAGCGCCGCTGCCTCGATTTCAGAGGCGCATTGTCCGAGAAACGAGAAAATCTTTACGCTCTCGCCGGCGCCGATTTCGACCATGGTCTGCAACGCCGCACAGGGATCGAGGCCTGCGCCGGTCTTCCCTGAAAGCGCGTTCTTTCCGGTCAGCGCGGCGGGTGCGGCCATGTCGCCGCCAAAGCCGAGGAATTCGGAGCGGTCTGCGGTCCATGTCGACTGCTGACCGCCAAGATCGGCAAAGCCGACGCATCCGGAAAAGCCGATGCTCCAGGGGTTGCGGGCCAGCAACGCGCCGGTTTTGGAATCGATCTGGGTAATGATAAACGGTGCCGATGCGCTGCGGAATTTGCCCAAAACCCATTCGACATAGCTGGTAACCCGCAGACGACGCGACCGCCCGGAAGTGTTGCGCAAGGTCAGGCGGGAGATCTTGATAGGATCGGCGAGCGCCACATATTGCAGCAATTCGCTGGCAATACCGTTCGCCTCATGGGCAAAGCGCGTGTAGCCAAAGCCATGGTAGGCCACGTAGCGTCCGTCGCCGCGGATCGGCTGAGCGGTGGGGCTCCATAACTCGCCCGTGTCTTCGTCGCGGAAATAGAACGCTTCACCGCTTGGGTCTGCGACCGGATCATTGGACCAGGGCGTGAGCTGGTTCTCGCGGCTGTTTCCCTGCCAGCTATAGCCACTGCCATCGGCCGAAACTTGAAAGCCGAAAGCGGGATTGGCAATGACATTGATCCATGGGGCTGGTGTGGTGCGTCCGTCATCGAGGATCGTCACATATTCCGTAGCGTCGTTGTTGAAGCCGCCGAACCCGTTGAAATATTCTAGCTCCATGGTGGCCGTCGATACCGGCGTAACCACGCCTGCAGCAAATGTCCTGCGGCGCGGCCGTCGTGCTGGCGCTCGCGGCAATCGCGCCATTTGATCGCTGATGGGGCCGAGGCGGGCGATCAGCGCGACGCGGGCGCACGATCGCAGCAATGCTCTAGTTTCGGCGCTCATCATCTCGGCGCGTAGTGTGTGGACCAAGCCTTGTGCGCTGGGCGCGCCGAAACGCGGCCGCGACTGGCTGCGTCGTACAGCCGCTTCGATTGCAATCTGCAGGTCCTGCAGATAGGAGGAGGTGTGCTCGTTGACGATGACGAGATCGACGGCCACGCACTTCATGTGCCAATATTCGTGGGCACGGAGCAATTGAGGTACCTGGGCGATATCGGCGATGTCGTCCACACGCAGAAGAACGATGGGCAGATCCCCCGAAATGCCCAGCGGCCAAAGCTCGGACTGCATGCCTGCTCCGCGAATGATCGTCTGCGACGGGGCCCGAAAGCGCGGGTCGGCATACAGCAACGGCGCCGCAAGAGTTTGGAATTCCGCGGCCTCGCCGGCGGCGATGCCAAGGTGGTGAAGTTGAACATGGGCCTGGGTCCAGGCGAGGGTTCGGGCTCGATCATAGGCATTGCGGTCATGGTGCTTGTCGATGAGGTCGAGAAGCGCTTCGCGCGAAGCGGCAACGACGGTCCAGAAAGCGATCCGTGCAGCTTTGCCAGGCGCAATATAGGCCCGCTGGCGTATCGCAAACACCGGATCGAGGACCGTACCTACCGTATTCGAAAGCGTGCCGGCGTCCATTATCGCTGCGGCCGTCGCAGCCGTGCGTCCTCGCCCCAGAAAGCGCGCGCGATCGGATTCGTATTGCGGATCGGCCACGATCTCGCCTTCCACGACCGCAAAATGCGCGGCCCAGACGCGGGCCTCATGATCGTCCCGCGGGCGGCGAGATGCGATCAGGGCGCCATATTCGGCGAGATATTCGGTTTGCACAAACATCTTGGCAAACGCGGGGTGAGCCATGTCTGCGGTCGCATCAGTCAACACCAGTTCGGCATAGGATGTCAGTTCGATCTCGCGCGCCTGGCGCCCGCCGTTAGCAAGTGTTATACGCCGAACCTCACCATCGTCTTCACCCGAAACCAGAACATCCAGGGTCGTCGTCAGCGCGCCGTCATGGCGTACAAATTGGGCGTAATCTTCCGCGAATACGATCTCGCCATGCTCGGAGGCTGCGCCCATCGGCTGGATGCCGGTCGACCAGATTTCTCCGCTCCGCACGTCGCGCAGATAGATGAAAGATCCCTGAATATCGCATGTGGAGTCGGCCTGCCACCGTGTGATCGCAATATCGTTCCAGCGGCTGTACCCGCCACCGCAGGCAGTTACCATCACCGCATAGCGCCCGTTCGACAGAAGATGGGTGACAGGCGGCCCTGTGGCTGCCTGCGCGGTGATGTGCCGAACGGTCGGAGCTTCGTGGCCGGTCTCCTTTCTCGCAGATTTAATATCCTCGGCTTGCGGATGGGCGACTGCCACATCGCGCGGCACGCGCTCCTGCAACAGCAGCTCGCTTGCCAGGATCATCGGCTCGCGATGGAACCGCGCGCGCATCTGTCCGGCATGCAGGACGTTGGCAATGGCGACAATGGTCATGCCCTGATGGTGAGCCATGAAGCTCCGCACGATGGCAAATGCTTCGCCGTCAGGATGGCGGCCGCGGGTGAAATCGAGCGCCTCATAGAAGCCGAAGCGGCCGGTGGCTCCCAATCCGGCGAGCGCGACGTAGTTTTGTGAGGCACCTCGCGGGTCCACCATTGCGGCAAGTCCGGTGGCATAGGGCGCGATCACCGAACTTTCCGAAAGCCCGCGCTTCAGACCGAGACCAGGAACGCCGAAGTTGGAGTACTGATAGGTGAATTCGATGTCGCGGACATTGTAGGCGGATTCGGATATGCCCCAAGGAATGCCGAGCGACTTTCCGTACGCCTCTTGGCGCTGCACCACCAGGCGATAGGTCTGCTCCAGCAGGCTGCCCGGTGGCGCCCGCATGACGAGCGATGGCATCAGATATTCGAACATGGAGCCGGACCATGAGATCAACACCGAGCCGCTGCCCAGCGGGATCGCGCGGCGGCCGAGCCGAAACCAGTGCCGTGTGGGGAGATCGCCTTTGGCGACGCCGATGAAGCTCGTCAGCCGCGCTTCGGAGGCCAACAGATCGTAGCAATTGGCATCGAGGCTGTTGTCGGCTAGCGAATAGCCTATCGACAGAAGTTTGCGCTCGGGATCCAGGAGAAATGCAAAATCCATATCCAGAGCCATCTTGCGGGCTGCCGCCGCGAGAGTCGCTAGGCGCGGACCAAGACCAAGCGCTACTGCCCCGCGCGCACCGCGATCTCGACGATGTTCGGTTACCCCCCTGGCGAGCGCCTCAGTCCAGAACACGGCGTCGGGAAGTGGACCATCGCTGGAAACAGGGATTATGGCCCGAACCGTCTGCGCGGCCTTGTCCGCGAGCCTCTGCAGCATGGGTAAAAGTGTATCGAACGGTTGCGAGCCATTCAGATGAGAGTCGATCTCTTCGAGCACGGTTATGAGCTTTTGATCGTGGATATCCTTGGTCTGAAGCAGAGCGCGGACCGCATCGCGGGCGATGCAGACATTGTCTGCCATGCCGCTGCGTGCATCGGGCACGACGATATCGAGCTTCCATTCTTCGCAGGCGTTGGCAAGCGCAATCAAATGGCCAGCCAGATTACCGCTGTCGACGGACGATACGTAAGCCGGATCGAGCGCCTGCAAGGTCTGTGTCGCATACCAATTGAAGAGATGCCCATTGAATTTCGTCAACTTCTGCAGCGTGGCAAATGTTGCTTCCAGCCGTTCGATGGTCTCGGTGGTTCCGGCCCAGCCGAAATCGCGGGCGGCTGCGGTGGAAAGAAGATAAAGGCCGATATTGGTAGGCGACGTCCGGTGTGCCAGGACCGGGTTCGGGTCCTCCTGAAAATTGTCTGGTGGCAGCATGTTGTCTGCAGCGGTCACGAAGGTCTCGAAGAACCGCCAGGTGCGCCGCGCGATCCGGCGCAGCGCGCGCGCCTCGGGCGCTGAGAGCAAAAGCCGAGGCGCAATCGCTGGCGAACGGCTGATCTGACGGGCAAGAGCCGGTGCCGATAGCCACAGCAACGCGAACGGCAGCACCAGCGCCCAGAGGGTTGGTGCAATGATGAGTACGGCCGCCGACAGAACAAGCCCGAGCAGCGTACTTCCCGCCATGTTTTGATAGAAGCCGCGCATATCCAGGCGCGGGCGTGCGTTCGATTGCGCGGCTGTGGTCCATTCGAGCAGGTGGCGGCGGGTTTTGACCATGCGCACAGTCGTTCTGCCGATGGCATCGCCCATGCGCCAGGACTGGTCGACGAGTAAAGCAAGCGAAAGAAAGCTGTGTGCTGCGGCAAGGTTCAGGTCACCGCCAAGGCGGCCGAAATGATTGCGAAGGCGAAGGCCTGGCCGGCGTGGAACGGCCGTAAAAAGCGTGGAAAGAAACGTCGGTATCAAGATGGCGGCAAGAAGGAAGAGGGTGCCGTCGGCCGCCGCAGGCCCAGGCAACAGCCAGCACAGGCCAAAGCCAGCAAAGGTGAAGGGCGCCAGCACGGAGCGGCGTAGATTGTCGACAATCTTCCAGCGGCCTACCGCTGGCATCGAGTCCCGCCCTGTCCCGGCCCGCAATGCCCAGGGCAGAAGCTGCCAATCGCCACGGGTCCAGCGATGTTGTCGTCGGGCGGCCACATCATAACGTGCGGGAAATTCCTCGATCACCTCTACATCAGAGACCAGCCCAGCGCGCGCAAAGATGCCTTCGAAGAGGTCGTGGCTGAGCATGGTGTTGTCGGGCACGCGACAGCGCAAAGACGCTTCGAACGCATCCACATCATAGATGCCTTTGCCGGTATAGGAGCCCTCACCGAACAGGTCCTGATAGACATCAGAGACCGCGCCTGCATAGGGATCGATGCCGCCCGGTCCGGAAAAAATCCGTTGATACCACGAGCCTTCTCGGCCGATTGGCAGTGATGGTGTCACGCGCGGTTGCAGGACGGCGTGGCCTCTTACGACACGCTGCAGCCGGCCGTCGAAACACGGCTGGTTGAGCGGGTGGGCCATCTTGCCGATCAGGCGCTGGGCCGCATCTCGCGGCAGACGGGTGTCGGCATCCAGCGCAATCACGAAGCGGACAGCGGAGGGCACGCAGGGTGCATGGCCGGCAACGGTGATGAAGTTGGTGTTTGTCGCGCCCCGCAAAAGGCGATTGAGCTCATGCAATTTTCCGCGCTTGCGCTCCCATCCCATCCACTTACCTTCGCCTGGATTAAAGAGACGGCGCCGATGCAGCAGAAGGAAAAGTGGTCCGTCGGGACCTGGCCCGTAGCGCTGGTTCAGCGTCTCGATGGCGGCGGCCGCCGCCGCTAGCAACGGTGCGTCCTCTTCGATCTCCTGCGTATCCGCATCAAGCCCGTCCGTGAGCAGGGCAAAGGTGATATCACCTCCCGTACCAGCCAAATGATGAACCTCGAGCCGACCGATTTGCTCCAGAAGGTCGGCCTCGCTGGTCAGCAAGGTTGGCACCGCTACGAGCGTGCGCAGCCTCCGCGGCACGCCTGCGGTAAGCTCCAGTCCAGGCAATACCGTGGCGCCGAAGCTTGACGTAATGACCGAGTTGAACACTGCCGTCACGACCTCGCTTGCCGGTACAAGCCAGATCAGCGCGAGTGCGACAAGCAAGCCTGGTGTCAGGCCAGGGGTGGCAACGAACCAAAGCGCGAGGGCGAGCAACATCAAAGTGACAAGCACAATGCCGCCGATATAGCCGCCGATCCCCAGACGAATGCTGAAGCGTTTTCTCCACAGCCGGGCAGTGGGCCGGTATGCGATTGTGCGCTCAAACGCCGGCCGACCTTCAGCAATGAGATGATAACCGGGATCGCCGCTGCGCTCGGCCTCTACCGCTGCGCCGCCTTGCATCGGCGCCCTGTGTGCGGCAGAGAGGGCGCGGTCGGCGATATCGAGTTCGGAGTATTCTGAGCCCCGGGCAAGCTCCTCGATGGCGCTGCGGTAGAGATTGCGGGTCGGGAAATCCATCTGCGCAAAATTGCTTCCATCGCGTAGACGCACATCGACGAGGCTTACGCCCTCGAACAGTTCCACCCAGTCGACATCGCAAATAAGACGCATGCTGGTGATGATGTTGCGTACGGTGACGTTCGAGGCACCCTGCCGTTGCTGGGCATGCTGGACCACATCTTCGACCGAACTGCCCTGAAGGCGCAGTCGGTCGTCAAGCCACCCCAGCGCCGGCATGGTTTGCGGGTCCTGATCGCGCAGGCGCTTTGCGAGCTCCGCAGCAAAGCGCTCCGATAGCGGTCCCGTCGCCCGCGTCGCCATGTCGTCGTCGAGCGCGGATTGCGCATGCCCTGCCGTCAGAAGGCGGTCGGCGAGCAGCTCGGCGTCGGCCCGCGCCCGACGTCCCGATGTGATCTGCTCCGCCAGGCGGCGCAGATTCTCGATCAACACGATCCTTAGCGTGATCGGCAGCGCCCACAACTCGCAGATCGTCAGCGGCTGGACCCGCTGATAGGCGACGACAAAGCGGTGCAGAATTTTGGGATCAAAATGGCTGTCGGTGTGGGCAACGAATGCCCAGGCCAGACCAAAGACACGCGGATAGCCGGCCAAAGGACCGTCCGCCAATTTTGGATGCTGGCGGTAATACCGGCGCGGCATGTCATCCTTGATCTCGCGGATCTGTTCTTCGATCAGACGGTAATTGTCCAGCAGCCATTGCGCCGCATGGACGATGGGACGTCCTTTCTCCAGTTCCGCGCCACTGGCCCGATAGGCGGCGAAGAGAACCGCCGCATTGTCTTTAAGGCGCGCATGCAAAGACAGAACCGAGCGTGGTGTCGCGGTGACCGTCTGCGCGGCCGCAAGGCTTTCGGCGTGTTGCTCCAACCGTTCCACCCCGAACAGCTCATTGCGCACAGGCGCCGTATCGGCCCAGAGCGCGGCGGACGGACTATGTCCGAAGATGCCGCGAGAAGTTGTAAGCATGCATGCCTTTCTGCTCGCCTCGACGGCGGTCAAAGGCGCGAAAGAGTTTACGTACAGAACCCTGAGCTCAGCTAAGTCAGTTTGCTACGGCACTGCCGCGGCATCTTTGCGGTCGTGCAAGAACCGGGCAATCTGCGCTTTCAGTCGTGCGGGATCGAAGCCGTTGCCGCACGTGGCATGGCGAAACAGGGCGCGCCGAATGTCGGTGGGAAGTGTGTTCCACTCGCAGACCACGGCCACCCCGAGGCATTCGAGAATATCGTGTTCATTGTCCGCGAGATCGCTGCGGCCGAGCCCTAACGCCCATGGCGAGCTAGGTGCTCCGCCTTCCTGCTCCCACCGCGCCAAGGCAGATTCCATCTGCCCATCGGTATCGGTGTAGTCATGATCGCGTCTCGTCATGGCCCATCATTGCACAGATGGCTCCCATTTACTACGAAATCGACGGCCCACCGGATACTGCGCCATCCTCCCCGTGGGGTGCGTTCCATAAGATACCAACGGATCTTCGGCGACGATTTCGAGATGGATCGCGCTGCCAGATGACATTCGATCGGCCTTCTCATTCGATTTTCCAGTAGGCAGAGCGTTGGCGTCCAGGTCTCCGCCCTTGGTTTGGTGTGGCGCTGATGCGGTCTAGCGCAAAAAGGTCTATAAGATGAACGTACCGCCGCGAGCCCGCCGTCGCGCTGACGACGTTTCTCTTTGGAAGAGCGATCTGCGGCTATACAGACCGACGAGCAGCGTGCTGTCTGCGCATTTAGGAAAGGTCAGAAATCCGACGGCCGCTTAGTTATAGAAACCTTCAGAGGAGAGTTCCTTATGGCATCCGAAAACGTCAAAGACACGATGCGGGCTCCGAGTGTATCGGAGGCAGAAGAGATGGCGAAATACGGCATCACCCGTGTCCCCGTGGACTATTTCCATTATCGGCAGTATCGCTACACTAATTTTGTGGATGCGATTGCGCAAGCGAGGCGCGACCAGAAACGCATGGATTGACCATATTGGCCGAGGATACTGGCCTCCGCCGGCGTAAATTGCGCGCTTTCAGGCTGCTACCGGCTTTTTACGGGTCAATATACTTAGCATCAAAAGTCCGGCCGCTGCAGAGACGGCGGATGCGGCAAGAATCCCGACCTTGGCGCCATTCAGCATGGCGGAGGTATATGCCTGTTCGGCAATGAATAGCGACATCGTGAAGCCGATGCCAGTCAACAGAGTTCCGCCCGCCAAAAGGGGCCAGCTCAATCCAGAGGCCCTTGTCGCCAGGCCGAGGCGAACGGAGAGCCAGGTAAAGCTGAAGACGCCAATCGGCTTGCCGAAAACCAACGCCGCGAACGTCGCAGCGGATACCGGCTGCCAGGAGTCCACGCTGGAGATTATGACGCCGGTGTTGGCAAAAGCGAACAGCGGCATGATCGCAAAGCCAACCCACGGATGGAGCATCATCTCCAATCGCTCCACCGGCGAGAGCGCATGTGTGGCCGCCCTGCGGGCACGCTGAAGGTCCCGGCGCTCCTCCGTATCCCCGCTCCAGTGTTCACCCTTGTCATGGGCCAGAACGCGTCCCAGGATCGCGCGTAAGCGCGCATCGCTGACCCATGCCCCGGTTGGCGTCATGAGACCGAGAGCCACCCCAGTGAAAGTTGGATGAAGGCCGGATGCGTCGAAGCAGAGCCAAATCGCGCCCCCAAAAAGAAAATAGGCCGGTATACTTCTGATTCCGATCCACGCGGCGCCTGCAACCGCGAAAAGACCGAGTACGCCGAGTGCCAGCGGGAGCCAACTCAATGCGTGACCGTAACCTACCGCTACCACCAGAATCGCCCCCACATCGTCGAAGATGGACAGAGACAGAAGAAACAGCCGCAGCATCGAAGGGACGCGAGAACCAAGTAACGCGAGGCAGCCGATGACGAACGCCGTGTCGGTCGCCATCACGGTTCCCCAGCCCTGGATTCCGGCATGACCGGCAATCATCAAAAGATAGATCGTCAGGGGTACGAGCATGCCGCCGAGCGCGCCGGCGAACGACAGCGTCGCTATACGCAGATCCCGTAATTCTCCAAGTACGAGTTCACGTTTGAGTTCCAGGGCAACTA
>JAGWRJ010000644.1 GCA_028869725.1 Alphaproteobacteria bacterium
GACGCGTACTTTGGAACCTACAGCATTGACGACGCTACCGGCGTGGTTACGCAGCAGCTCATGGGCTCCCTGTCGCCGGGGAACGTGGGCATGGTGCTGTCCCGGGCGATGGAGGTTCGCGGCGATACGCTGCTGATCAAACTCGGGACCACGGCGGCGGATAGAACGCCCGTGATCCGCACACTTACCTGGCGGCGCTTGAGGAACGCTACCCTATAGGCAACCTTACAGACCATCCGCAGGTGTCTGAATTAGGAGGTTGTGCTCGGTAATGACCGCTTCAGGGAATACATCCAAAATGCCCTTGCGCGTCGGACCAAACCTGCTCGTCGTGGACGGCCGGCAAAACAAAGAAAACCGGCTATGAATTTTGAGTGATAGACTTTAGCTGATGCCAATATTCACTCTGACCCTATTTCTCATGGCTGCCCCAGGTTGCCGTAATTCCGGGAAAAGGGTAGCGTCCCCCTTTTCTAGGAAGGACACTTTAAATGGCTACGTTACTGCTTATTACGGCATTTGTACTGGTAGCCCTCGGATGGATCCTATTCAATGCACAAAAGCGCCCTCCTGAATTGGAGCGCGGAACTTTAGCCGGCCCCGGCACATTTGAGGTTGAGGTCGTTGGTGAGTCACACTATCAGAAGGCACTCGAGAAACTCTGCGGTGGGCGAACTGAAGATAGCGCCGAGAAGAAATGCCAGGCGACGTTGGTTTTGGAAGATTCCAACCCATACGACAGCAACGCGGTACGTATTGACGTCGATGGTGCAACAGTCGGATACCTGCCCCGCGATACTGCCAAAGTTTATCGTCAGCGTCTGAAGGAAGCAGGGCACCCGCAGCTACTTGGTACGTGCGATGCTGTCATCCGGGGCGGATGGGATCGTGGAAACGGAGACAAGGGCAGCTTCGGTATTCGACTTGACCTACCGACGAGCTGAGAAAAGCAGATAAGAGTTCGGAGCCGGGAGTTCCTCACAAATGCATGCGTACGCGTTCTTTCCACACCGCTTGCAGCGCGTACCCGTTACCACCGAGTTGTTTGCGATAGGCTTCGCCCATCCCCATCATCCCGGGTGTGCTCAACGCGCAGCCCCTTACGCTCTTATCACAACACGTAACAGTAGGAGGTAGTCATGCGAATCGAAACCATTGGGCTGGTGGTATGCACAGGTCTGTTCGTCGCACTCTCTGGGTGCGCAGCCATGCCATCTAAGGCCAATCAAGCAAAGATCGCGAAATTCCAACAGACAATTCCTACCTGCAATAGCGACGCAGAATGTAAAGCAATGTGGGATGCCGCGCAGCTCTGGATTGTTCACAACGCTGGTTACAAGTTGCAAAATGTGACGGACGTGCTGTTACAGACGTACAGTCCTGGACCGTATGACACAGATCTGGCAGTTGAAGTTACGAAGGAACCACAGGGCCACGGTATTTATCAGATTGTTGTCAGAGCTTGGTGTAATAATCTTTTTGGATGCACACCAAACGCCTTAGATGCTGAATTGGATTTCAACGTAAAAGTCGGCGCTGCTAAGCCTTGAACGCACCTAAAAGTGCGCTGCAACCGAACTTCATCCCGCTACGTGGCTTGCCGTCGGCTGAACTCAAGGTTTCGACGCGCAGCGCGCGGCTGTCGCCTACTCGTGATTTCCGATAGGCTTCGCCTACGTCAATCGCTTTGGGCTGCGCTCAACTCGCGTCCGCTTAGATGCCAGGGTGAAAAATGTCTCCATACGAGATACTAGCTACGGTAATCGCATGCATCGCTGTACTTGTGAGCGTTGTCACGTGGAAAGGTCAACGGAAACTCCAACGCGAAGCTAATGACCTTCAGCGAGCTACTGCAAAGCTCGCCGAGAAACAGCTGGAATTGCTGCTCGGGAACGAGCGCGGTAAGAGCGTACCTCGCCTCTCACTAGACCTCTTCCGTGACGGCAAGAGTTTGCGATTTCGCCTCAAAAATGTCGGAGAAGCTGAGGCTAGAGACGCTGAGATTGAGTTGCTACTTCAAAGGCCAGAAGACAATCCCATCATTACCTCTGAGTACGCCGAAAAATTCCCCGCAAAGCATCTCGCCCCCGGATCTTCAGTTACCCTAATCGCAGCGATACATGTAGGCAGCCCTAGCGCCTACAACGCCGTTCTGTCGTGGACGAATCCGGACGGGTCAAGAGTCAAGGAAGAAGTGTATGTTGCGTTATAGGGGCTGGCACTTAACAAGTCAATGCAGCGGACGCCGTACCGGCACCGCTGATTTCTAGTAAGTAAGAAAAATGGGTTCAGAGTAAATTTCTGAGTTATGGCCTACCCAACGGAAAAATAATCTGTTCCCTTAATCTCACCGATTCTACGCCGCGGGCCTTGCCCTTCCATGGCTCAGAAAATAAACCGACGTTTCTCAGAAGAATCAGACGCGCAAACGTTTCCGCCAATACCCCGGTCGCCGCGAGTGATGAGCTACCGCAACAACGATAATTTCTTCGGGGACTTCCCGCACGACGATATCGTAGGGGAAACGCTAGAGAACAAGCCTTTTGGCGCCGCGCGCACCCACGACACCAGGCATGCGCGTTAGAGGAATGATTTCCTCGTCGAGAAGACCAAAAGCGGTATCAATGGCCTGGAAGAAATCCGCGCCTAGCCCGGCACGCTCCTGCTCATACCAAGCCGCAGCTTCGACGGCTTCTTCCGCAGCTTGCTGAAGGATGCATACCCGACGCACTAGCGACGGCCGATACGCGCCTGCAGCCGTCGCTTGAATTCATTCCGATCTATAAGCTTAGCCGTGCCTGCTTCGATCTCGGCCAGCCGGCGCGAGATTTCCTTGTCCCAGGCGTCAGCAACATCGGCGTCAGGCGGCGCGTCCAAGCTTTCGACGAGTGCATGCGCTAGTTCCGCGCGCTCCGGTTCCGGCAGCATGAGCGCCTCAGAGCGAAGTTTGCGCATAGTGTCCGTGCTCATTGTGTGCTCCTGGGTCCGACCGGCAACGATGATAATCCGCAGCGGCGTAGCTAACAAGCACAATGCCCACCATTCAGATGAGCCGGGGAATCACACCGCCAGTAGCTTATAATCTGCGTCCTTTTCCAATCTCCAGACGATTGATCCCATGGCCCAATACATCTACACCATGAACCGGGTGGGCAAGGTCGTGCCGCCCAAACGCGAGATCCTGCGTAATATTTCGCTGTCCTTCTTCCCCGGCGCCAAGATCGGCGTGCTCGGCCTGAACGGCGCCGGCAAGTCCTC
>JAGWRJ010000645.1 GCA_028869725.1 Alphaproteobacteria bacterium
CTGGATCAACCCACCGAAAAAGGAGATGACATCACCCTCGACCACACCCACTTGCTCTCTAATCTCATGACACCAGGTGTTCCAAACTCATTGACACGTTCCGATCACGGAACAGCGCCACACCACACCAGACGTCACTCGGCAGACGGGCGCCCTCCGATCCAAGTGGACCATCGGGTCCGATCTTCCAGCTGAGGACGCCGGCCGGACGCCCGTCGAGCGGCAGTTCATCCGGAACTCTGATCGACGGGTACCGCACCCAATGCACCGTGGCATAGCGGGCCCGCATCTCGCGCGCACTTGGCTCTAATGCAGTGTACTTTCCACTCTGTGACATCACCCCTCCCGAGATCAACGACGAATTGCTAGTAACATTCTGGGTCATTTGAACGGCGGCTTTCGGGTAATTTATGCCTGCACACCGTTCGTCCGGTCATGGCCGAAAGCACCGTTTCGCGATCGATCCGTAAGGCTCACGCTTTCGACTATGATTTGGCAAAGTGAGGAGCGGCTCCCTCCAAGCGCCCGATCGGTTGCGATCACGCCTTCATACAGCATCAAATTGACCCGACATCCAATGTGATGCCTGGCGCTATCGGGGAAGCAAGCTGCAGCGGCGCGCGGCTGCTTACGGAAATCACCACACCTCTCTCAATCAGCGCCGACACGACGCGCTTGCGCCTGTCGGTCCCTGGTGCCGACGATGCCGGCGGCATCGCCGCGCGGCAGCTCGCCGCTGTAATGGCTTCGAGGATCAACCAGCGTCTCGAACGGCCTTCGCCCAGCGCCGAATGGTTGCGCGTAGCGTTCGCTGCTCCTTGTCGTCGAAGGGCATGGTCGGCACCATCTTCAGCGCCTGCGCTAGAGTGACGTAGCCGTACTCAAACAGCGCCATGCAGAACTCACGGTCTTTCTCGCGTCCGGCCGCGGCTTTCGCGAGAAAGAGGTCTAGCACGTCCAGGCAGTATCCCACGCGACCATTGGTGTTGCTATTTTGGACTCGGTGCAGCCGTTGCATCCAGTCCTTCGGCAATGCGGCAGTCTCTGGGCCCACTCCCTGAGCGTAGTAACCAAAACTCCGGTGAAATTGTGAGCCTTCGCCGATGGCACCGTCGATCTTGTCAGCCAGTTCGGGGGCGTGGAGCGGGTAGATGTCGGCTTCCATCGAAACCGTAAACACTTCTTCCGGGCTTGGTACGGGGCCGAGCATCGACTGACTTCCGACAATGACGAACTCGTATTGATTCGTGATGTCGCCGCTGGCGCGGATGACATGTTCGAGCTCTTCCCGCGTCATGCCGTGATCCCCAGCTACTCCTCGCCCTCTGGAGTCATTGCACTGCCGCCAATCACGATCCCCTTCTTGAGGTTACTCACTTGCTCCAAGATGCGGCAGCGCGCCTCTCGCGGAAGAGCGGTGACGAGCGGTGAAGCCTGCCGTAGTTGCTGGGCATGTCGCGTGCGGCCGAGTACCTTGCGCCAGTGGCCCGCTGCCAAGATCGTTTGCCATTCACGCCATAGGCTCGCGGAACGCGAGTCGCGGCGGGCGAGCCAGAGCCTGACGGTGTCTTGAGCGCGCAGTACCAGCGCCGGGTCGGACTTGGCCAGCCGCACCGCCTCCTCGTGTAGCGCCAGACTCTGCAAGTCCTGAAGACGGTGCTGCGCGTCGTCTGCGAAGACGCGCACCTGCACGACCGGCGGCGCGCGCCGCGATCGTGCCGCCGCGGAATCCGGCGGCGGAGGTCGCATGGTGTCGCCGGCGAGCAGCGCCAACTCGCCGCTGACGCCCAGAACGGACATTACCCTCAGATAGGTGCCGATCGAGGGAGCTGGATCGCCGGCTTCGACTGCCCTCAGAGTATTGCGGGTGATGCCGGTGCGCGCTGCCATCTCGACCGTGCCGACTCCCTGTGCCGTCCGCAGGCGTTTGAGCCGATCGCCCAG
>JAGWRJ010000646.1 GCA_028869725.1 Alphaproteobacteria bacterium
AGGTTTGACCCATCGCGCCCACCGAACTCTTTGGGAAGCGCGAAGCGAAGATGGCCTGCCCGGTCAGCACGCCGGCGGGCCTCACGCAGCAACGCCTCCCATTCCGGTCGCGGCAGACCGCCACGATCCCAGTCCGTGCGGGCGTTCTCACGGCGGTGATCAAAGAAGCGTTCATTGTCGTCCTGTGCCTGCAAGGGAGCGATTTCGGCCTCGATAAAGCGATCCAGCTCGGCCAGATACGCAATCAGTTCCTTGGGTAGCGAATAATCCATAATGAGCCTCCATTAGCGTTGCGGTGTCTGTTCTTCGTTGCGCCCAACGGCAGCTACAAATGCGGAATATTTGGGCTGGTCGACGGCAAGCTTCTCAAGTGCCGTGGCGCGCAGATGCGCGACAAGCCCCTCGGACGCAAGTGAAATCGCTCCTGCTTCGATCGCCTCGCAGAGCCGGGCATTTTGCTCTGCCAGCGTGCCATCCGAGCCCAATAGCGCGTTCAGGCGGCGAAGCTCCGCGGCATCAGAATCAGGCTCAAGCGCAAGCTGCCGGCCTACCAGATCAGCGGCATTGGCTGCGACGCGCAGCAAAAATCTGGTGCGCTCCGGCAGATCCTCCTGTGCCGTGTTACGCAGAAGCCTGGCAATCGCTGCCAATATTGCCTTTGGTTCGGGCTCATCCTGCATCAGCTGGCCTCTGTTAACAGAGTGACGAGGTCGATCTCGGTTTCCGACGCCCGCCGCGCGATCATCGCCCGTTCCACCGTGTCGTCGGTGCCATTGCGGAAGGTCTCGACCATCGCTGCACAACTGACGCCCCAGCTCAGAGTACCGAGCACCTCCCAGAAGCGCAGACGCCCGGGCTCAACTGTGCCGCCTGCAGAGCGATAGCCGGCGCACAGCTGCTCGCGGCTGCCAAACCCGCCCGCAGGCTTGTCGATCTGGCCGAAACGCCAGGAATTCACGCAGAACCAACCCAGATCCTCGATAGGATCACCGAGATGGGCAATCTCCCAGTCCAGTACCGCTTGCAGTCCACGCTCATCGACGATCAGATTGCCATTGCGGAAATCACCATGAACCAGGGTGGAAAGTGCAGGCTCCGGCGGCATGTTTTCGTGCAGCCAGCGGAACGCGAGCGCAAAGACCGGACGGGGACGCGTCGCCGCATTGTAGCGTCGGTAGAGCTCCTGTGTTCGTTCCGCTGCACTGGCACGCCGAAGCGACGGCAAGCGCTCCTTGGGCATCGCGTGAATCCGCGCCATCATCGCCCCACAGTCATGGGCAAGATGCTGGCGGACGCCAGCAAAGCGCGCATCACGCACGATACGATGACCGAGCGTCTCGCCTGCGACAAAGCCGGTGATGAAGCCCTTGCCGACGCCGTCCTCGCGTTTCAGGACATAGCGTAGTGGCGGTACCACGACGCCGCTCTCAGCTGCCAGGGCGATGAGCGCCGCCTCAGCTTCCATCCCCACGGCCATCTCATGCTGGCGCTCTCCGCCAGGCGCACGCCTCAGAACGAGTCGCTCAGATCCTTTGGGGCCTACTGCGTCAAACAGCCAGGTTTCCTGGCTTGCACCTGAGGCAAGACGGCGCAAACCGGAAATATGCGTACACCCTTCAAACTCCCGTCGGATGACGGCGTCGAGGCGTTCGCCGATCGAGCCTGCATCGATCACGCACATGCTCTCTTACCACCACGGATAAAGCGACGGCATATCCTTGGAGACCCGACCGGGAAACTGTGGCTTGCGCTTTTCGAGAAATGAGGCGACTCCCTCCCTGACCTCAGGGCTTGCCCCAAGTTCCATGGCAAGCGGCCCGTCCACGCGCAGCAGGTCATGATAGCTCGGCGCGGTTGCAAAACGCCACAGCATCTGCCGCGTCAGGGCGATCGAGATCGCAGACGTATTCTCAGCGATCTCCCGGGCAATGGCCTCGGCGCGGGCCATCAGCTGATCAGGTGGAACAGCCTCGGCTACGAGCCCCTTGGCACAGGCTTCGCGCGCATCGAACAGACGCCCGCTGAGGCACCAGGACAGCGCCTGGGGTAGGCCTACCAGCTGCGGCAGGAACCAGGCGCTGCCGGCTTCAGGCACGAGGCCGCGGCGGGCGAAGACAAAGCCGATTTTTGCATCATCGGCGGCGATGCGTATGTCCATCGGCAAGGTCATGGTGATGCCAACTCCGACGGCTGGCCCGTTGATCGCCGCGATCGACGGTTTGCGGCAATTGAAAATGGCATCGACAAAGCTGCTGGCGCGCTGCTGGCGCTCAGTGCTCGTACCAAAAGCAACCGAGTTCTCACTTTTGGTATCGAAGCTCCCGGCCCCGGAAGAAATGTCGGCCCCGGCACAGAAGGCCCGACCGCTGCCCGTCACGAGCACGACACGGATGGCGTCGTCACGATCTGCGCGCTCGAACGCCTCTGCCAGCTCCCGACCCATCTGCGCGGTGTAGGCGTTGAGCTTGTCCGGCCGGTTCAGCGTCAGCTTCAGGATTGCGCCATCGACCTCGCAGCGCACATGTGCGTCACTCATGAAATTGTCTCCCGCATCCTGACGTTTGCCACAACGTTCCCATTCTTTTGTAACATGTTATAGGGAAATGTCGGGGTCAAGCCGAATCGCGGAGTAAATATTCAGTCGGCACGCTGACTGCCTGACCGCTCCAGATGCTGCAGGCTTTCCTTGAGGCGGATTTCGAGTGGTGCTTGCCAGCCTGCAGTTGCAGCTCCCTTGAGCATGAGAACGACACCGCAGAAAACTGTTGGACCAAGCTCACGTCCGTTCAGATCGCCTACCACCCATTCAAACATCGCCGAGCGCAGAATGAGCACGAACTGTCGCAGCAGCACGTCTGCGCTGATGTTCTTGTTGATTGCCCCGGCAGCTATTGCATCGGAAAACAGGGGGAGCCAGAAACCATTCCACCTTCGGCTGAAGATATCCTTGCGAACGTCACTGGTCACGTCAAACGTGGCGGCCCAGACTGCACGGTAGAACTTGGCATCCTTGATGTAGAACTCAATGGCCAGATCGATGGCGACGAAGATGCGTTCGATCGGATCGGCTGGGCGCGATTTGGTGAACCGCTCCTGGTATTCACGCACATCGCCCAGGACTGACCAGATGATGGCGTTCTTCGAACCGAACAGATTATAGGGCGTAGCGAGGCTGACCCCGGCCCTCTCGGCCAGCAGGCGCATGGACAAGCCCGTACTGCCATGTTCGCGAATCAGATCGTGCGCCGCCTTTATGATGCGCTGCCGGCGATCCTCCTTGCCCGCCTCGCGGCGGGACAAGGGTTCAGCAAGGGTGCTATTGTTCGACTCCTGTTTGGATTTCGGTCTGTATTTAGCCGTCTTTTCCAAAGACTTCCTCCAGTCTGGGCGAAGCTACCGCGGGCCTGATCGCGCCGCGCCGGATCCACACTATGCTATCGGGCGCGGACCTGTCGCGACACTGCGCGGACAGGTCCGCCCGATCACTATAGCGCGTTTCTCAAGCCGCCCAGCCTGGGAGTTCAACCGTTGTAATTGAGCTTCAACCCGGGTCGCGGCCAGCGCACCCGGTATAGTTCTCCACGGCCCGAGCAGGTGATCCATGCATCGCACATGTCCGCACCGCCAAAGCAGATGTTGGTCGTGAGCGGATCCGGACTTGGGACGTGCTCGATCGATCCGTCGGGATCGAACGCGGTGATGCCACCATTGACGATCGTTGCGACGCAAACTTTTCCCCCGGCTTCCACCGCCAGGCTGTCCAGCAGCTGATATCCCCGCAACGGCCCGAGCACGCGACCTGGGGTCCAGATGTCCGACTGCATTGCGATCTGCCCGGGGGAGGCAATCTCATAGCCCCATACCCTGCTCGTGTAAGTTTCCGAAACCCATACGATCTTTCCGTCCGGAGACAGCCCGACGCCGTTTGGGGTGATCAACGGCACGGGGGCCCGCACGATCTTCGATCCATCGGCGCGGGCATAATAAAGCGCGCCCTGGTCGATCTTGTCCGCGCGTACCTTCCCAAGATCGGTAAACCAGAACCCGCCATGGGCGTCGAATACAATGTCGTTGGGCCCGTTCAGACGCACACCGTCACAGCTGTCATAAACAACTTCGAACTTGCCCGTCCTGAGGTTCACCCGCTGTATCGACCCGGTCTTGTAATCGTCGGGCACCCCATGAGGCGCCGTGCTGCCATCTGGGCGCGTAACGAACGACATGCCGCCATTGTTGCAGACATAAATGCAGCCATCAGGACCAACTGCCGCTCCATTTGGCCCTCCGCCAAGCTCGGCGATGGTTTCCCGCCGTCCGCCGGGTGTCACCCGACTGAGAGTGCGGCGCTTTATTTCAACAAGCACAATCGAGCCATCGGCCATGATGATCGGCCCTTCCGGGAACTGAAGCCCGGAGGCGACAAGCTGGAACTGCATTCCACCCTCCTCCCATATTATTATAACACGATATATTTATG
>JAGWRJ010000647.1 GCA_028869725.1 Alphaproteobacteria bacterium
GAGCCCGAAGACGCAATCGGGCTCCGGCGGAAGTGGTCACGGGCACAACTAGTCGCACGTACTGTGGCGATTTCCTCCCAACACGGTACGTACGGGGAGGGGCGGCGCTCAGGCGCCGCCCTTTCCGTTATGTGCCGCGCATGGCGCGGAGCGCCATAAAAGTGCGATTGCGTTGGGACCCTATCGACCGAAGACCTGGATGTGAAAGTCTTCCACGGCCAGACGTGGAATGTCGGGCGAGATCCATGCACCACGCGGGTCGCGTCGTCTTCCTCTCTACTTTCGGTCTCCCATCCCCTATCAGCTTGCACGACAGTCTCAAGCGCCCACCATGAACCGCCATTTAGGCAACCGTACATATCGTGACGTGCCAGGAGGAAGCCTAAGAGGCTACGCCCTTACAGATAGGATGGAGCCCTCATTATTTTGCAGGACGCCGTACTAATCCTGAGGTTCGAGCAGGTGTGTGAGCCGCGTGATACGGCGATAGCTTCGTCACACTCAATCCTGACTCGTATCAGGGCTTTACCTTTGGTGGTAACTTCGCGACTTCGGCCGGCGTGAGTTCCGTCATCTTTTTGACTATGCACGCCTGAGGGATACCATGCCATGACGTTGCCACGTGCAGTTCCCAGTCCAGTGCCGAGCATATGGTCGAGGACCCGCGCAGCCGCGTAATCAGAAAGGCCCCCGGCTGCATCAGCGCGTGGCAGGGCGCTGACATGTCAAGGCGATAATATCGGTTGGGTCTGACGTGAATGTACATCGTCTTTGCGTCTGCGGCCTTCCAGTTGTCGAACTGCTGGGAGAAGAAGCAGCTTTGCCGGGCGTGCTCCGCTGGTTGAGCGACTGCCTGACTGGAAAGACAAAGTAGAGAAAGCAGAGAGACCGACAACGCACGCTTGGAATTCATGACATCACCTCGTGATGAGCGGTAGAAGGTCCAGGCTTCCCTGGCAGGACTGCCAATTTGGAGAATCTGGCGTACGGGCACCTGATCTAGGTCAATGGCTCTCAGGAAATGCCATCGCCCCCGGCAGCCCCGCTGGCTGGATACAGGTGGGAAGGTGGAGGCAGGGTAGCAGAGCGCTCGTCACGATAGGATTTGAATAGATGAAGGATTTGTCAGATCTCTCGGCGGCGTAGATATATGACAAGAGCTTGCATAGTCCGAGCCAAGACAAGTGGTGCCATGCTGCAGACAAGCACTATCCCCCACATCGGTGGTGTAAGCACGCTAAGAGTCAGGATGCGTGCCGCAACACCTACATAAGATGGCACGATCAGTAAGAATATACACAAAACCAATGCGGCCCAGAGCCATCCGTTGCGCGTATTCTCGTTTCGCAGGAAGTTCGCGTTCGGGCTTTGCATATTGAACACATGCCATAGCTGCGCAAAGGCAAGTGTCATAAACGTCACCGTCACGGATTGATCAGCGCTGAAAGAAAGCCAGCGCGTCGCCATCAGGGCTGCAAATGTGCCACCGGTGAGTGACACACTCGCCAATAGGATGGTTCGCCATTCCGGTTGTCCAAGGATTGGCCGGTGCGGGGATTGCGGTGGCCGCTCGAGGATACCCGCATCACCTTCATCCATCGCCAGCGCAAAGGCCGGAAACACGTCAGTTACGAGATTAAGATAAAGAAGCTGGAGTGGCATCAGAGGTAGGGGTAGCGTCGATGCGACCGCAATGCCGACCACCATGATTTCAGCCACATTACAGGACAGAAGATAGACAACGACGCGGCGTATATTTCCGAATATGACACGTCCCTGCCGTATCGCCTTGACGATGGTAGAAAACGAATCGTCGAGCAGGATCATGTCCGCTGCCTGGCGGGCGACATCTGTACCGCGCAGTCCCATGGCTACGCCGATATCAGCCCTGCGCAAGGCTGGTGCATCATTGACACCATCTCCAGTCATGGCGACGATGTCGCCCGCCTCTTGATAGGCTTTCACGAGTGCGAGCTTTTCTGCCGGGTTGACGCGCGCGAAGACGCTGACCTTGCGCAGTTCTGTGATGCCGGTATCGATCAGTGCATCGATCTGCCGGCCTTCGAGTACTGGACTATCCGCATCACTGATTCCGACGGTCTGAGCGATGCTGCGTGCGGTTACGGCGTGATCTCCTGTTACCATTACGACACGGATGCCTGCATGCTGACAGTGCTGGATCGCCTCCGCTACGTCAGCGCGGGGAGGATCTTCAAGCCCGATCAGGCCAATCAGAACGAGATTCTGATAAGGAGAATCCTCAACACTACTGGTCGTGCGTGTTGCACAGGCGAGCACGCGCAATCCCCTTTCACCGAGCGCACTGGCGCGGTCAAGCCACTCGGCACGAATGCTATCACTGATATCTACCAGGCCCTGATCGGTAACAACGTGCCGTGCCGCAGAAAGTACAGCTTCAGGGGCGCCCTTGACTGCCACAAGAAATCCTGGGGGCGCCACGTGAACCGTGGCCATCATCTTGGTGTCTGGATCGAACGCGTATTTGCGAATGATAGAGTTCTCTCGCAGGAGATCGGCTGGTATCAAGCCGATGCCCATTCCCGCGCGCAGCAGGGCGATCTCCATGGGATCTCCACTGCCCTTGTCCGCAATGCTGGAGAGATGAGCATCGTTGCACAGCACCGCGGTGCGCAGCAGATCCCGGATTTGAGA
>JAGWRJ010000648.1 GCA_028869725.1 Alphaproteobacteria bacterium
CGGTCGAAGATGACAGCCCCTCGCCGGGCGGCTTGGCAAATGGACTCTGGAACGGCCTGCCCATCAGGCCACTGACGGTATGGGGTATGGCGTTTGCAAGGAACGCACCGCCGAAAAAATAGGAAACAATCCAGAGCCAGTGCATGTCCCGCATCTCCTCCCAAAAACCGATCCGCCGCAACCCCGCGCGGCGGTCCATCTGGTCTGGTGCCAGACTGATGCGTCGCGCGACGTGCTCAGATACACACGCGCACTGTCACGACCGACGCGCGCGGCTATTACTTTCCGTTGCGACTCCAGATGTCCAGAATTCCGCTGGTGGCATGACTGTTGGCATTGCCTTCCGGCAGGATGATCCTGCCATCGACGACGATGGGGCTGTTCCAGTGCCCCGGACCACAGGCCAGGGTCGTGAGCTTTTTGCCCGATGTTGCATCGTAGATGTGAAGTCCACCCTCGCGTGCGTAGACGAAGAGAAGGCCATCGGCTTCGAACGGACTTGTGCCGCCCTGATCGTTGCGCCACGCCGCGTGCAGCCTGCCATGCTGCAGACGCCAGGCCGCCGTGCCACCATTGTCTGCAGCAAACATCCAGGTCGTGCCGTCGTGTCTCCAGACGGCCGGCTGGGTGAAGAGATCGGTGCCACTGGGTGTCGACACTGTCTGCAGCTCGTGGCCCATGTGCGGCGCGGTGCCGGCGATGGCCTTGCGACTGAGCAGACGGATCTTGCCATCCTTGCCCCCTTGCGCGAGGAGATCATCGCCCAGCAATACCGGTGACGTCGATCCCAGGTCGAGATCCCGTGCGTTAAGCTCCGCGGTGTTGGCCGGGGTGTAGTTGCCGAGGATCTTTGTGGCACTGGCGTTGAGTTCAATCACCGCATCGCCCCAATCGGTCATGCCGTCCCAGTTTCCATTGCCTGTCGCGACGAAGATGTGGCCATTTTCGGGATCGATCACGGCGCCTGCACGGCCCCATATGGCCGATTGGGCGTGCGCGCAGGAGGCAGGCTCGAGAAGTCCCACGCGGTTGCTGCAGAGCGAATTCCAGACGTGGAGCAGACTGCCCGACCGCGCGTCCAGGATGGCGACATGACCCTGGTATGGGGGCTGGTCACCAATATATCCGGCTGTAACCGCGATCACGTGACCATTGAAGACCTTCACCGGTGAATCGATCTTCTCCCGCTGCGCCAGCCGGGTAATCGCGGTGCGCCACACGACATGGCCATCGCTGACGGACAGCTTCTGAATAAAGCCGTCGGGTGAGGCCGCGTAAATGAACTTCCTGTCGGGGTCCGCGACGGGGGTTGCGTTGGTGAACTGACGCGTGCCGGCGAGTGCCTGATAGCTCGTAGGCGTGTATTCCCAGAGGAGCTTTCCGCTACCTGCATCAAGCGCAATCGTCTTGCCATAACTCGTGGTGACAAAGATGACGTCATGACGGGTGCCACGGACCATCACGCCATGGAGGTAGATGGCACTCGCATCGACGAGCCCATCCAGCTTGACGCTACGACGCCTGAGCTGACCGAGATTGGCGGCCGTGATGCCCGCCGGCTCGGGATTGGCACTAAAGCTCTGCACATTGCCGCCGAACATCGGCCAGTCCTGCGCCTTGGCGCCTGGGGCCATCGCGGCAATGCTGAGACCAACAAAAACGCACACTGCCAGAGAACGTGTCATGGCAAACCCCGCTGATGTGATAGGACCTCTTTGCCCTGATGACATCGCATCCGGTTGCGTCCTTACCGGCCAGAGGGGGGCGGGCGTTTGCCCGCAGGGCTCCTGTTCAGTACGGCCGCCCGGGATTGATGCATGTTGTAGTCGGCCGGACGCCACGGCACAAGAACTCTCCCCCTGCAATACATTCCCATTGACGGCTCCCATGATCCACGCTCGCTTATGCGTGAGAAGGCTGGGAGCAGACTGACATGGATCTTACGATCGCCGCGCCCTTCACGCTGCCCTGCGGGGCCGTCCTGAAGAACCGGCTGGCCAAGGCTGCGATGACCGAGGGGCTGGGCGATCCTCTTAACCGCGCCACCGCACGCCACCAAAAACTCTACCAACGCTGGGCCGAAGGCGGTGCGGGCATGCTTCTGACCGGCAATGTGCAGATCGACCGGCGCCATCTGGAACGGCCCGGCAATGTCGCGCTCGATGGGGCGCAGTCGTCAGAGGCACTTGAGGCGCTACGTGCGTTTGCCCGCGCCGGGACAGTCAATGGCACGCATCTGTGGATGCAGATCAGTCATGCCGGACGGCAGACACCCGTCTCTGTAAATGCTGCGCCCCTTGCGCCATCGGCCGTCCGCCTCGAAATGCCAGGCGGACAGTTCGGCATGCCGCGCGCCATGACCGAGGCGCAGATCCTCGACGTCATCGCGCGCTTTGCCCATGCCGCCACGCTGGCGCGCGAGACAGGCTTTACCGGTGTGCAGATTCATGCGGCACACGGCTATCTCCTTTCGGAGTTTCTCTCGCCCGATGTCAACCGACGCAGCGATGCCTGGGGCGGAAGCCTCGAGAACCGCGCCCGGCTTCTCATCGAGACCGTGCGCGCGACGCGCCGCAACGTGGGCGCGGATTTTCCGATATCGGTGAAGCTGAACTCGGCGGACTTCCAGCGTGGCGGGTTCAGCCATGAGGATGCCATCACTGTTGCCACCTGGCTCGACAAGGAAGGTGTCGACCTTCTGGAAGTCTCCGGCGGCACCTACGAGCAACCGCGCCTCACTGGACGCGACGATCTCACCCTCCATCCGGAAAAGGCCGAGACACGGCGCCAGAGCACCATCGCACGCGAAGCTTATTTTCTTGACTATGCGGCGGATATCCGCCGCGCGGTGAAAATGCCGCTCATGGTCACCGGCGGCTTTCGCAGCGCCGAGGGCATGAACGCGGCGCTGAAGGCCGGTGCGACCGACATTATCGGCATCGCCCGTCCACTCTGTGCCGATCCGATGTGTCTTGCAAAGCTCCTCGACGGTACCATCAGCGTGCTGCCGGGCTACGAACAGACCCTGAGACTGGGACCGGGTATCCTGGGTCCCAGCAGCAGCCTTGCCCTCATCAAGGGCTTGAACGGCTGGGGTCAGCAGGGCTGGTTCTGCCTGCAGCTCCTGCGCATGGGCGATGGACTCGACCCCGATCTGCAGATGGGCGTATTCAAGGCTTTCCGTCGCTATACTGCCCACGAAAAGGACGCGGCCCAAAAACTCGTACGCTGAGCCGCGCCGCAGAAGGAACCCATCCATGGACCTGAAGGACAAGATCATCGTCGTTACCGGTGCTGCAAGCGGTATCGGCCGCGCCCTGGCACTGCGTTTTGTCCAGGAAGGCGCGCGCTTTGTTGCCTGCGCCGATCTCAATGCCGATGGCGCGGCCTCGACCGCAGCCGCGGCCGGCAAAACTGCCCGCGCCTTTGCCTGCGACGTCTCGCGTGAGGACGAGATCAAAAATCTGATCGACACGGTCGAGCGCGAGGCGGGACCGATTGATCTGTTCTGTTCCAACGCCGGAATAGGTTTCGGTGGTGGTGCCGAAGCATCGAACGCGTCCTGGCAGCGTATCTGGGACATCAATGTCATGGCCCATGTCTGGGCGGCACGTCATCTGGTTCCGCGAATGGCCGCGCGCGGAGGCGGTTATCTGCTCAATACCGCATCTGCAGCCGGCCTCCTGTCGCAGATCGGCTCCGCACCTTACGCAGTGACCAAGCACGCCGCTGTGGGGCTCGCCGAGTGGCTTGCCATCTCCCATGGTGATGCCGGGATCAAGGTTTCGGTGCTTTGTCCGCAGGCGGTACGCACCGCCATGACCGCAGGCAATGAAGATGGCGTGGCCAGCATCGACGGCATGATCGAGCCCGAAGCGGTCGCCGACGTGGTGGTGGCGGGGCTCGCAAAGGAGGAATTTCTCATCCTCCCCCATCCGGAAGTGCTGGACTACATGCGGCGCAAGACGGCCGACTATGGCCGCTGGATCGGCGGGATGCGCAAGCTCAACCGGCGCTTCCACGGCTGATGCGGATGGACGTCCTCGCCGGCGTTTTCGCGCGCCCGGCACGCCGTCCTGCAGCCCAGAGCAGACAGCGCTGATCCGATGGCAGCCTGAGGGCGTACACTCACCGCCCTCAAGCCATCGGTCTCATGTCCTGCCTCGAAACCTTCCCGTCTGGTGGCATTGCCGTCGTCATCGGTTCACGCAGTGCCATCGGCAGAGCGATGGTTGCGGCGCTGGCGCAATCGGAGCGGTTTGACGCCGTTTTGAGCTTTGGTCGCGACACCGCGCCCGTCCTCGATGTCACCTGCGAGGACAACTGGAAGAACGTGGCCGCGCAGATCACGGCCGCAGGAAAACCCCTGCGCCTTGTCCTGGTGACCACCGGGCTGCTGCGTGGCCCCCTTGGCGGCCCTGAACGGACCTGGGGAGACATCGACCCTATGGCGATGGCCGGGGCCTTTGCCGTGAACGCCATTGGACCTGCGCTCGCACTCAAGCATCTGCTGCCTTTGCTACCCAAAGAGGGCAAGAGCATGTTCGCAGCTCTGTCCGCACGAGTGGGCAGCATTGCAGACAATCGTCTCGGTGGCTGGTTCAGCTATCGCGCGTCCAAGGCCGCGCTCAACCAGATCCTCCATACGGCCGCGATCGAACTGGCAAGGAGCCGGCGGGCGGCCGTGTGCGTGGCGCTTCACCCTGGCACCGTCGACACACCATTGTCGGCGCCATTCGCGCGCCACGGTCTTGACCTTCACACACCGTACGCCGCAGCTGCCCATCTTGTTGCGGTGATGGACCGGCTTCGCGTTGCCGACAGCGGCGGCTTCTTCGACTGGCGCGGCGCGCCCATCCCCTGGTGAGGCCAATGGCGAGCATGCGGAGAAAGGCCCACCTGCCGCAGAAAATCTGCCGCGTCTGCGCGCGCCCCTTCGTCTGGCGCCGTAAGTGGATCCGCGACTGGGACAGCGTACGGCACTGCTCGGAGCGCTGCCGGCGCAGGCGCCAGAACACAGAGGCCAACACTCATGAGCGATGAGCCCAAACCCATCCCGCCAATGGCGTTACTGCTGACCGCAGCGGGCGCCCTGCCCTTTATTGGCCTTGCGGCAATAGCCGTCGCTGGCGGACCGCTGCCCACTCACGCGCAGGGCGCGCTCCTGACCTATGGTGCTGTCATTCTCTCCTTCATGGGCGGGATCCATTGGGGGTTTGCCCTTACACCTTTAGTGCGCGCCGCGCCGTCCCATCGCCTGCTTCTGGGCGTCATTCCGGCATTGATCGGCTGGACCGCAACGTTGCTGCCTCAGAATATCGGCCTTTGTCTGCTTGCGCTTGCCTTTGCTGTACTGCCTGGTCTTGACCTCGCCGCGATACGAACAGGGGCTGCGCCATCCTGGTATGGCCGCCTGCGCGTGCCAGTGACCGTGGTGGTGGTGGCCGCCCTTCTTGCAGCGAGCGTCGCGTCGTGAGCTCTTTGCGCCTTGTTTTGGGCGATCAGCTGAGCCGCAGCCTGTCTGCGCTGCAAGCCATTGATCCGGCAGATGACGTGGTGCTGATGGCCGAGGTCTCGGCGGAAGCGACATATGTCCCACATCACAAGCAGAAGATCGCGCTGGTAT
The DNA here is from genome assembly GCA_028869725.1 of Alphaproteobacteria bacterium. Lineage (GTDB taxonomy): Bacteria > Pseudomonadota > Alphaproteobacteria > Micropepsales > Micropepsaceae > Rhizomicrobium. Next base: position 5,627 of record JAGWRJ010000648.1, read on the forward strand.
TTTCGGCGATGCGCCACTTTGCCGAGCTGCTGCGCGCCGAAGGCATTCGCGTCGACTATGTGCGCCTCGATGATCCGGACAACAGCCACAGCCTTGAGGGCGAGATGGCACGGGCGATACGTCGTCATCATCCAGACAGGCTGGTGATGACGGAAGCAGGCGAGTGGCGTCTTGCGTGCGCCATGCGTCAGTGGCAGCAGCAGATAGACTGTCCCCTTGAGATCCTCCCCGACGATCGCTTCTTCATCCGCCCCACCCAATTTGCCGCCTGGGCGAAGGGACGCAAGCTGCTGCGCCTGGAACATTTCTATCAGGAGATGCGAAAGCGGACCGGCATCCTGATGGATGGGCCGACGCCATACGGCGGTCGCTACAACTTCGATGTGGAGAACCGCAAGGCTCTGCCCAGGGGGACCGTACTGCCGCAGCGGCGACGTTTCCCGCCGGACCGGATCACGCGCGAGGTGATCGCACTGGTGGATCGGCGCTTTACCGACCACTTCGGCCGCCTCGAAGGCTTTGGCTGGCCGGTGACGCGGGCACAGGCCCGCGCGGCACTGAGGCATTTCGTCGAGGATGCGCTGCCACAATTCGGCGCCTACCAGGATGCGATGGCGACAGATGCGCCATTTCTCTTCCACAGTCTTTTATCGCCCGCTCTCAACCTTGGTCTGCTCACTGCGCGCGAGCTCTGCCGCGCCGCCGAAGAGGCCTATCTTGAAGGTCAGGCTCCACTTCCTGCGGTGGAAGGGTTCATCCGGCAGATTCTCGGCTGGCGTGAATATGTGCGTGGCGTGTACTGGCTGAAAATGCCGGACTATGCGCAGAGCAACGCGCTTGGCGCGAGCCGGCCCTTACCTGCCTTTTACTGGGACGGGAAAACCCGAATGCGCTGCCTTGCCGAGGCGGTGCAACACACCCGCGATCACGCCTATTCGCATCATATTCAGCGGCTGATGCTGACCGGAAACTTTGCCCTGCTGGCAGGGATTGAACCTCGGGCCGTAGAGGACTGGTATCTTGCGGTGTACGCCGACGCCTATGAATGGGTGGAACTGCCCAACACCCATGGCATGGCGCTCTATGCCGATGGTGGCATCCTGGCGTCAAAACCCTATGCCGCCTCGGGGGCCTATATCAAACGGATGTCGGATTTCTGCGGCCACTGCACTTACGATGTGACTGCGAAGCTGGGCGCCGACGCGTGCCCGTTCAACTATCTCTACTGGGCATTTCTCATCCGCAAGGCGGATGTGCTCCAGGACAATCCGCGGCTGGCGATGGCCTATCGCACCCTTGCAGGCTGGAGTGCGGCACAGAAGGACGCCTATCTGATTGCAGCGAAGCGCTTCCTGGACGGCGTTGCGTAGAGGCAGGCAGCTGACAGTCAGGCGCCACGCACGAATTCGACAAAGGTTTTGAGTGGAGATGGCAGATGTTTGCGGCCGGGATAATAGAGAAACGGCCCTGCAAATTCCTGCCACCAGGACTTTAGAACCGGTTTGAGCGCTCCACTTGCGAGATAGGGCTCCAGCCAGGCTTCGAACAGATGAACGAGGCCGTCTTCGATGGCACCTCATAAGGCGGCCCTGGTGCTATGCACATTTTTGAGGGCGGTGTCCTCAAACCGCGTAAGAGCAGATTTTATATGGTAATTTTGCCTAATATGGCCTTATATAAGTATACCAATATTGAAATGGCATTTTCATATTGACTTTATGACGCTTTATGTCCATTTTTCAATATGACTACTAAAGCCCGTCACAGCCTTTCAGCCTATCTCGACGACCTACAGTCATCGGGCCGTGTGTCATTTGCCCGCGAAGAAGCCCTGAAAACCCTTGAAGTATCGCGGCCTGCCCTTCTCAAGGCTGCGGCCCGCCTCCAGAAGCAGACGAAACTGCTGTCGCCCCGCCACGGCTTCTATGTGATTGTCCCAGCGCAATTCCACAGATGGGGCGCGCCACCGCCGGACTGGTACATCGACGCCCTGATGCGCCACGAAGATCGGCCCTACTATGTGGGTCTTCTGAAAGCGGCGGAAATCCATGGGGCGTCTCACCAGGCGGTTATGGAATATCAGATCATTACCGACAAACAGATACCGCGACTGACCGTCGGCCGTTCAATCCTTGCGTTCTATTTTCGCAAAACCCTGTCGGCAGTGGCCGACGGCATTGAACAGCACCAGACCAGTGCAGGCTACATCAAGCTATCCTGTCCTGAACTTACGGCGCTTGATCTGCTGCGCTACCCCCACGCTGCGGGCGGCATCGATCACATTGCAACTGTTCTCGCAGAGCTTGGCGACAAGCTGGACCCGGCAAAGCTCGGCTATCTGGCCACAGCGTTTGAGAAGAATGTCATCCAGAGATTGGGCTTCCTGCTTGATCTGCTGGGACACCAGATCGCAGCGCGGCATATCTTACGGGTTCTTGAAAACACGTCGCGTTTCACCTGGACGGAGCTTGAACAACCGCCTCGCGATATTGATCCAGATTTGCTTCCCCCGGTCACCGAGCGCGATCGGCGTTGGCGCGTCATCGTTCGGCGCCCTGTGGAGCCGGACGAATTATCCCAAGGATGTACATTACAGCGTGGTCAAAGGAAGCGCCCTGGGCCGAAGAACGGCAGATCGAACAAGATCTGATCATCAGCCGCGCTATCGTGGACCTGTTTTCGAATCCGTTTCTGGCAAAAGAGCTTCGCTTCAGAGGCGGAACCGCCCTCAACAAACTGTACTTTCCTGAACCGCTCAGATATTCAGAGGATATCGACCTTGTGCGGACCTCGGAAGGACCGATTAGGCCCGTGCTCGATGCCATTCGCGACACGCTGGAGCCCTGGCTTGGAAAGCCTGCTTTCAAGCAAAGTTCAGTCGCACCGAAGATGAACTTCGGTACACAGAGTGAAGATGGTTCACAACTAAAGCTGAAGCTGGAAATCAATACCCGCGAACGCGAGGCATACGATGGTGAGCTTCAGCTGTCATACAAGGTCGAAAACCCGTGGTACAGCGGGGAATGCGAGGTCGTGACCTTCTCCAATGAGGAGATGCTGGCAACCAAGTTGCGTGCTTTGCTGCAAAGAGACAAAGGGCGCGATCTCTTTGATATATCCCACGCACTTACCGCGATCGACCCACTCGCCCCCGATCGCATCATCGATCTGCTTTCCCGTTATCTTGAAGGCGCGGGGCAGGCCATTTCCCGTGCACAAGCAGAGCAACGCATGTTCAGCAAACTCGCCCGCTCCAACTTTCTGGCCGACATCCGCCCGCTTGTTCGTCCCGACGAAGCTGCCCGGCTTGACGACGCGGCCGCGACGGCTGCCTTCCGCCATGTGTTCTCTGGGCTTATCGTTAAACTACCCGGTCAGCCCTGGGCAAAATCACCAGAAATGATCGAAGCATTTGGCCTGTAGCAGGTCCGGTGCAGCATCCCATAAGCCAACTCGGGACCGCTTCCTGACTGCCCAAGTCCAATAAGCCCATGCAGGTGGCACTTGCCTGGCTTCTGGCACGCGCACCCAATATTCTGCTGGTCCCCGGCACCTCTTCACTGGATCACCTGCGGAAAAATCTGGCGGCAGCAGAACTCGAGCTGACAGGAAACATTCTCTCGGAGCTGAACGCGATCGGCCGGAAGCAATCTGCCTGAACACCGCTCGTCTCCCGCGCAACATGACAGCTGCTGGCGCACAAAATTCCCGCCCGGAGAGGTCTCCGGGCGGGTGAGTGCTTGCTTCAGGGGAGCTAAGGATCAGTCAAACCTGTAGCTGAAGGAAACGCCATAGGTACGGGGCATACCGGTGTAATGAACGAGCACATCATTCACGTGATCTGCCCCTGTCCAGTAATATTGATCAAAGACGTTGTGCACCCACAGCTGGAAGGTCCATTTGCCGTTTTCCACCCCTGCGCGCAGATCCACGAGGGTTCGCGCAGGAATCTTCAACACGTTTGGCGGCAGCACAGCAGATTTGCGATCATAGAAGAAGCCACTGGAGTCGCTCTGGAAGTTGATGTTGGTCCCGACAAAGCCCATCAGCAGACCCTTGAGCGGCCACTCATACGATGCATCGAAATTTCCTGCCCAGCGCGGCGTTGAAGGGAAGGCTTCCCCCGTCAGGTTGGAGAACTGATTGAAGGGATCGAAATTGTAGAAATTTCCGCTGACGCAGTCCGGCCCGCTTGAGCAGCCATCGACACGACTTTCCACAAACGTGACGTTGGGATTGAGGCTGAGACCGGGGATCGGCATCCAATTGGCAGAGAGCTCGAAGCCTTCAATATGCGACTTCGGGACGTTGATCAGCTTGGGCAACGGGCCAAAAACCGGATCAACGATGGCTCCCAGAAGCTGCTTGTCCTTGTAGTCGTAATAGAACGCCGCACCATTCAACTGCAGCGTGTCATGAGCCAGGGTCGACTTGAAGCCCACTTCGTAAGCCAGAAGTCCTTCCTGCCGGGCTGGCGCCAGCTGCGAGTAGCTCGATGTTGCCACGGTCGGATAGCTGCCTTCCTTCCAGCCTTGGCTGACATTGACGTAGAGCAGTGTTCCTGCCCATGCCTTCCAGTTCACACCAGCCCGCCAGGAGACATTGTTCTGATCCAGCGTGTTGGTGAAGTACTGCGGATGAAATGTCGGATAGGGTCCGGTCGTGGCGCACTGGCCCGGTCCTACATTCAGGCCGTTGCCGCCCGGCGCGGCGCCCGGCTGCAGATATTGCGCCGGTGTGATGGTCCCGGAGAGGACCTCCAGAAGATCCTGGATCTGTTGCGAGACTGTGGCCCAGGTCCCGTCGCCTCCGTCATTGCCACAGCCATGAAAGTTCTTGTTTGTCTGCGTATAGCGCACCCCGGCCTGCAGCGTCACGGTACGGGTGATGGGATACTGCGCGTTGGCAAATCCGGCGTAGATCCGCGTCTGCTGCTGGTTTACCGGCTGGGTTGGCCCCAGATAGGTCAGATAGTAAAGCGGCACGCCGGTCAGATTGACACCGGTGCAGTTGATCGCGGCGCACAGTGCCGCTCCTGGCAGCGCGGTCGGGCTTGCTGTCGATCCGCCATAGGTCTGGAGGAAATGATCGTAGGTGCTGTCCGCCTCGTAGTTTCCGCCGACCATCCAGTGCCCCTTGCCACTGAACTCACCGGACAGACGCAGTTCCTGATAGGTGGTGCTGATATAGCCGCTCTGCAGCGATTCATAATCCTGATAGATTGTCCCGTCGCCCTCGATCGTGGAATTGCGGTCGAAATGTTCGAACAGGGTCAGCGAGGTCAGCGTGATATCCGACGGCAGGTTGTAATCGAGCCTCAGGGCTGCCTTGAACATGCCGTTGTGGTTGCGGGCCGGCGCGCAGGAGGTCGATGTCGTAGGCTTCTGCGCCCCGATCGGCGTGGTGTTGAAGGGCGGATCGAACGGGGAGGTATTCACGCAGGCACTCCAGTCGGCCGCGCGATCGTTGTGCGGAGCAAACGGATAGTGATAGCCCTGCCCGATGGAGCCGAACTGGTCGAACGGATAAACGCCCAGGCGCGGGTCAAGACCGCTGACCGGGCTGAGCACCGCGATACCGAACAGCTGGGGCATCTGGGTATCGCTGTGATCGGTGAACCCCTCCAGCTGCAGCAGCGCCTTGAAGTGATCCGACGGCTTCCACAGGAACGACACTCTGCCTTCCCAGATGCGCTTGGCACCAGAGCTCGCAGGATGGGTATAGCTCTCCTGCCAGTCGCCGCTGCCGATGTGGCGTGCCGCGACACGAAAA
>JAGWRJ010000649.1 GCA_028869725.1 Alphaproteobacteria bacterium
GGCCCGGCGGCGCCAGGCTCGGCGCGCAGGCCGCAAGGCTCAGGACGCAGAGCAGAGCAGCGCGGCGACGCGCGCGCGCAAATAGGGAAGCAGATCGCGTTCGAACCATGGATTCTTTTTCAGCCATGCATTGTTGCGCCAAGACGGATGCGGCAGGGGAATGATGTCGGGAGCGTATTCAGCAAAGGCGCGTACGGTTTCGCCGAGGCTGGGCTTGGCGCGCGAACCCAGATGCCAGGCCTGAGCATAGCTGCCAACGACAAGGGTCAGGGCAAAATCCGGCAGCGCCTCCAGCAAAGGGCCCCGCCAGGCCCTGGCACATTCGCGCCGCGGCGGCTTGTCCGCGCCTGATGGCGAATACCCGGGAAAGCAGAACCCCATCGGAATGATGGCAATGCGGCTTTCGTCATAGAAAGTGTCTGCGTCAACCCCCATCCAGTGGCGCAACCGGTCGCCGGATGGATCACTGAACGGAATCCCACTTTTATGTACGCGCAGTCCCGGAGCCTGACCGGCGATGAGAATGCGCGCGGTGCGTGACACCCTAAGGACCGGCCGCGGTTCAAGATGCTCCGCGCAGAGCCGGCAGGCGCCAATCTCGGCAAGCAGGCGCGACAGCGAATCCGGCTTGGCACGAGGATGAGCCATCAATCGCCTTTCAGCAGATTGCGGGCAATGACGAGCTGCTGGATCTGGCTGGTGCCTTCGTAAATGCGGAAGATGCGCACATCACGATAGAAGCGTTCAATCCCGTAATCGGCAACATAGCCAGCACCACCGAAAATCTGCACTACACGATCTGCCACCCGGCCAACCATTTCGGATGCGAAATATTTGGTGCAGGAGGCCTCCATCGTAACATTAGCGCCGGCATCGCGTTTGGCTGCGGCATCAAGAACCATGCAGCGTGCTGCATAGGCTTCGGTCTTGCAGTCCGCCAGCATGGCCTGGATCAGCTGAAATTCGGCAATGGGCTGACCAAACTGCTCACGCGTGCGCGCATAATTCACGGCTTCGCGGATGAGCCGCTCCGCTACCCCGACGCAGACGGCGGAGATGTGCAGCCGACCACGGTCGAGAACCTGCATCGCCACCTTGAAGCCCTCACCTTCCTCGCCCAGCCGCAAATCCGCGCTCACTCGTGCGTTGTCGAACACGACATCGCAGATATGCGCGCCCTGCTGGCCCATCTTCTTTTCCGGTCGGCCAATCGAAATCCCAGGCGTCGAAGCCGGAACGATGAAGGCGCTAATTCCCGATGCGCCGCGCCTGCCCGGATCGGTACGGGCCAGCAGGGTGAACATGCCTGCCCGGTTGGCATTGGTGATGTAACGTTTGGTTCCGTTGATGACATAGTGATCGCCGTCACGCCTGGCCTGCACCTTGAGCGATGCTGCGTCTGAACCCGCGCCGGGTTCGGTCAGCGCAAAACTTGCAACCACCTCGCCGCTGGCAAGTTTGGGCAGCCATTCGCGCTTCTGCCGCTCATTGCCGAACATCACGACGCCTTGGCTGCCGATTCCGACATTGGTGCCGATCACCGAACGAAAGGCCGGCGAGGTCTGTCCGAGCTCGAACGCAACCAACACCTCTTCCTGCATGGAAAGACCAAGCCCGCCATATTCTTCCGGTACCGAGATCCCGAACAGACCAAGCGCACGCATCTCGGCAATGATGTCGTCCGGAACCCGATCGTCCTCGGCCACCTTGGCCTCAAGCGGCACGCAGCGCTCGGTTACAAAGCGGCGCACGGTATCGATCAGCTGCTGGCGGGTTTCGGCATCGAGCGCCATCGGTCATCTCTCATGATGTTGCAGACCTCCAGCTTAGCCGATTTGCCTGCCACGCCAATGCGGCGGATCGGGCACCACGCGTGGACTGTGCGCTGAGGCGGGGCAGAGGCCATTTGGCCCGCGCCGGCCGGAGTATCGCTCTGCCTGCCGGCGGAACCAGAAGACCGGATAATCCGCGTGCCTCCTGCCGCCCCCAAGAGTGGCAGGAGACAGACGGCTTTCGCCCGGATATAGCCTTATGGGACGGGCCTAAAGTCCGGCCAGGCTGGACCCAGCATGGCGTGACATGCACAGGCTCCGGTTACGGCCCGGACCGGATTTGGCGGTGGCAAGGTTTCGCAGCAATCATGAAGCTCTCGATTCTGGATCAGTCTCCC
>JAGWRJ010000054.1 GCA_028869725.1 Alphaproteobacteria bacterium
GCCTTCTCAAGCGGCAGCCAACTCAGCCCGCGGGTCAATGCCGTGTGGAAACCGCTTGCAGGAACCACCATCCATGCCGGCTATGCGAGGTACTTTTCGCCACCCCCCAGCGAACTTGTCGGCAGCGAAACTATTGCTAAGTTCGTCAACACGACTTCTGCACCCAACAGCCTCATTAATGATACTCCGTTGCCCGAACGCGCTGACTATTTTGATGTCGGTGCAGACCAGAAACTCGACCAGAATCTGACCGTTGGGGTTGACACCTACTACAAGACATCCAAAGACCTTATTGACGAGGGCCAGTTTGGCGCCCCCATCATTCTGACGCCGTTCAACTACGCCAAAGGCAAGCAATACGGTGTTGAGTTCACCTCAAGCTACCGGGATGGCGGGTTTAACGCATATGGCAATCTGGCGTTCCAGCATGCGATTGGCAAAGATATCGTCTCCAGCCAATTCCAGTTCGCGCCTTCCGATCTTGCCTATATCCAGGACCACTTTATCCACCTGGATCATGAGCAGGCGCTGACGGCCTCCGCTGGTGCCTCCTATCAGTGGGGGACCAACCGTGTCAGCGCCGACATGCTTTACGGATCCGGTCTGAGACGCGACGCTATCTTACCCGATGGGAGCCACGTGCCCAATGGGAGCCACGTGCCCGGCTATGTCACGGTCAACCTCGGCGTCAACCACGATTTCATAGATGGGACGCTGCAGGGTATTTCGGTGCGGTTCGACGTCATCAACCTCTTTGATGAAAAATACGAGATCCGCGACGGCACGGGCATCGGCGTCGGAGCTCCGCAATATGGCGCCAGCAGGGGATTTTTCTTCGGCATCAGCAAGGCGTTTTGAGGCTCGCACAGAACGCACCTGGTCGCTCAGTGGCGCCGGAGGCAATCCGGCGCCACTGCCCCGGCGAACTGCTCAAGGAGCCGCCCTCAACCCTCGCTGGATGACGTAGGCTTTCTTTCGCAAATTTGGATTGGGTAGGCGGCCCCGACTCGGGCTTGAGTGGCAGTCAGCAACGACGAGACCATTCAAACGAGAGGAGGAGCCACCATGAGTGGGGATGATAGCCAGGTTTTGGGCAATGTCATCAAGATCGACGACGAGCCGATCCGGGGTCACCTGGACCGGATCGTGCGCGGAACGGTCTAGGTCGAGCTAGCGACAGCGTAGCGAGGGTTGAACGCCCTTTTGGATGCCGAAGCTGACCGGCTGGTCGGCGCCGGCCGTTATGAGCGCAGCGGCGAGCGTCGCGATTATCTCGCCGGCTTTTCAATCGTCCGCTTCGCAGGAAACCATATTCCGAAAGGTCTTCGGAAGCATCTTTCTGGCGCGCACGCGTAGCAATTGCCGCACCGGCCCGAAGCTCCGCCGTCGCACCAACCAGCTGTTCGCGGCCATCATCAGGTAAGAAGCGAGGCTAATACTCTCCTGCCAGCATCAAGGTCAGCACTCGCGTGGTGTTTTTCGGATTATAGTAGTACGTTAACAATCGACTCCAGAGCTTAGAAGCTCATCGCCGCTGGGCACTGCGACCAAACCGACAACATTGCACTGCCGAGAAACCGCCTCAAAGCGCTCAAAGGAGATCGTGCGGGTCAATACTCCATTCGCATTAATCAGCAATGGCGCATCTGTTTCGAGTGGCCGCCAGGTCAAAGCGGGCCGCGCAACGTTGAAATCGCGGACTATCACTGAGAAAAGATAATCCGGCCATGTTTA
>JAGWRJ010000055.1 GCA_028869725.1 Alphaproteobacteria bacterium
GTTCGAGCGATCAAAGCCATGGCGCCGGATGTCGGCGTGCTTTGCGATGTCGCGCTCGATCCCTACACCGATCATGGTCATGACGGCATACTGATAAACGACTATGTCTCCAACGATGAGACAGTCGAAATCCTGGTCCGCCAGGCACTGGTTCAGGTCGAGGCTGGCTGTGACATCATCGCGCCTTCAGACATGATGGACGGTCGAGTGGGCGCCATCCGTAAGGCTTTGGAAGAGGCCGGCCATCGTAACACACTGATCATGTCCTATGCGGCCAAGTACGCGAGCGCCTTCTATGGGCCATTTCGCGATGCCATCGGCTCGGCCAAAGCCCTGACCGGGGACAAGCGAACGTACCAAATGCATCCCGCGAATAGTGAGGAAGCCCTGCGCGAGGTGGCGCTCGACTTAGCAGAGGGCGCCGACATGGTCATGGTCAAGCCCGGAATGCCCTATCTCGATCTCGTCTTCCGAGTAAGACAGGAGTTCAGGGTGCCAACCTTCGCCTATCAAGTGTCCGGCGAATATTCGATGATACGTGGTGCCATTGACCGCAACTGGCTTGACGGCGACCGAGTCATCCTGGAGAGCCTGATGGCCTTCAAACGCGCAGGAGCCAGCGGCATCCTTACATATTTCGCGCGCGACGCAGCGAAGCTCCTCGCGTCCTAGCCTCTCGTTGTAAGAGTAAATCTTATAAACTCGCAGCCGCGTCTGTAGCTATGGCATCATGGCGTTCGGGATGCGCTTGCGCGATGACGCGTTCAAGCAACGCATCATAGATGGGTGTTGTTCTTAGCAGATGGGCCACCAGCATCGCCGAAAAGCATGCGGCGAGCATCGGAAGCAGCGTCGTGAATGCAGCCGTCATTTCGGTTACGAGGACGATACCTGTCACCGGCGCCTGCACCATACCGGTGAAAAATGCGGCCATTCCAACGATGGCAAAGGCCTCCGGCTGTATTCCCAGGTGTGGAAACAGTCTGGCACAGATCAAGCCGCAGAACAGTCCGAGCTGCGAGCCTAATACCAGTAATGGCGCGAACAGACCGCCCGGTGTACGCGCAGCATAGGACAGTGGGCCAAGCAGAAAGCGAACTAGGAATGCCAACGGAAGCGCGCCAAGCGCCATCCCACCTGCCAGCACGCTTTGTGTGATGGCATCGCCCCCACCGATCAGATGGGGTGCAAACCAGCCGACCAGCCCAACGAGCGCGCCAATGGCCGCTGCCTTTGCCTCCACCGAGATGCCATCAAGTCTTTGGGTAAGGGTCAGTGCTCCAAGAATGCTACGGTTGTAAAGACTCGCCGCAGCGCCTGCCACGAGGCCCAGGATGATATACAGAATCCAGCTGGCATCAGGTGTGTAGGGGATGGGCCCTGTCCCCGTCAGTACCGGTACGGTTATCGCGACTTGAAAGTCCGGTGCCTTTCCAAGAAACAGGCGAGACACCAGAATGGCCGTGGACGACGTTCCCAGCGCAACAATTGTCATGCGGGCTTCGAAGCGACGAACGAGTTCTTCGAGCACAAAGACCGCGCCTGCAATTGGTGCGTTAAAGGCTACAGCGAGGCCTGCCCCTGCACCCGCCGCGAGTAGAAGCCGCAATTCTTCCTCGGAGTGACGAAAGAGCTGGCCAACAAGATGGGCAACGACAGCCCCCATCTGCACGCTTGGGCCCTCGCGGCCCAGCGCCAAACCACCGCCGATCGCCGAAAGACCGCCAAAAAACTTGACAGGCAGGAGAGCTGGTGGTGTTGGCGGCAGTTCGTTGTTAAGTGCGGCCTCGACCTGCGGAATGCCACTGCCCGACGCATGTGGCGACAGCCGCCTGACAAGCCAGGCTCCCAAGGCTGCGGTCAGCGCGCATCCGACCACGACGAGGACAAATCCAAGCACCGGTGTGCCATGGGCGAGCGCAATCAGTCCGTTTCGTAGCTTCTCGGCATGCTCCAGCGCGATGCGGAATATGGCGTCGACGAGGCCTGCGCCAGCACCGACGACAGGCGCCAGAAGTGAGACCAGGAGCAGACGGCGCAGGCTCCTGTCCCGCCGGCGCATCCGGTGACGTGCTTCAGTATAGCCTTCCCGCTCCTCAGCGACAGGGTCGGCTCCGGGAGTATACGGCGTTGGATTTTCACTCATGTGCAAGCAACTCTGCAGAAAGCATTTCTCTCAACGCCACCCTCCTGTTGCGCCGGCAACCAGCCGATCCCGGCGGAATACATCGAGGTGGGCTGAGAAGCCGGAGCATCACGATCGGATCACACTTTTCGTCGAAGACGCCAAAGCCTCACCACACGGCCATGAACGCAGGACAGACCGGCGGGAGGTGAGGCGCGAAAATGTAGTGGACCGAGGTATTAGCCATGCGACTGGCGGGTTGCCAGCCCAAATCCGTCTGACATCACTACCAGGGCCATTTCTGACCAGTCATTCATCTATGAGCAATCTTGACGAAATATTTGATGCCGCGCACACTTCCAAAACATGTACTGATTTTCATTATGTGATCGGTCTTTCCTGTGGCCCTCCCCCCGCTGCGCCTTAATACCACCCGCCATTATCGCTTCCTGCGGTTCACCAGCCGGCACTGGCGCATGCGCCTCGTGTTCTGGGGTGGGGCACTCACGGTTGGTCTGGTTTCGATCTTGTTTGCAATTGCCGCCACCTATGCTGAAGCCCTTTTCGGAAGGGTGCTAATCCATCCCTGGACGGCCCTGGTCATTACGCCACTCGGATTTTTGATTTCCGTCTTTCTGGCTCGCACGGTGTTTCCAGGCTCGGAGGGTAGCGGCATTCCGCAGGCCATCGCTGCACGCCGGTTTCGCGATCCAGGAACACGTGAACGCCTGCTCTCGCTGCGCCTGACCTTCGGCAAGATTCTGCTGACCCTGTTTGGCCTGGTCTGCGGCGCTTCGATTGGCCGCGAGGGCCCAACCGTGCAGGTAGGTGCAGCCATTATGCTGTTTACCGCGCGGGCCGGCGGGATGGGGTTGGAACGGGGACTCATTCTGGCGGGTTCGGCGGCTGGGGTTGCTGCAGCCTTCAACACGCCGTTGGCAGGAGTGGTATTTGCCATCGAGGAAA
>JAGWRJ010000650.1 GCA_028869725.1 Alphaproteobacteria bacterium
GTCTATCCACGCGAGGTGGAAGAGGTGCTGTACCAGCACCCGGCCATCGCCGAAGTCGCAGTGGCCGGACGACCTGACCAGACATGGGGCGAAGCGGTTGTGGCCTTTGTCGTGCTGCGCGACGGCAGTCAGGTGAGCGCCGAGGAGCTGATCGGGTTTTGCCGAGAGCAGATCGCGAGCTACAAAAAGCCTCGACATGTCGTATTCATCGACACGCTGCCCAAGAATGCCTCCGGCAAAGTGCTGAAGCGCGAGCTGCGCGAGCGCCTCATGCGTGGCGAATTCGGCCTCAAGCCCTTGTGAGGTTCCCTCAGCGTCGCGGCAAAAGCCTCTGTGCCTGCATGCGGGCTATGCACGCCCGGAACATGTCCTCGCTGTCCATGACCTCGGCGAAGCCGGCGTGGCGCAGCCGGATGGTCGACACGAGTGCCGGCAGCCCATGCGCCGTTTCCGGCCGATGCATCAGAAGATCCGCATAGGCAAGAGACTTGCCGGCAAACGCCATCAGCGCGGGCGCAATCAGATTGTGCCTGTGGCGCACTTTATCCCAGACATCGCTTCTGGGCGGCAGAACCTGTGCAAGCAGTTGCGGACGCTCGTCACCCACCTTCATGCCAAGGGCATCAGCGATAGCCGGCCACACCTGCCGCCAGACAAAGACATCGCCGTTGGTGACATTGAAACTCTGTCCGCGTCCCTGCCCGACTTCACCGCTCCAGCGGATCACCCGTCCGACAAGCTTGGCGTCGGCGGCCTCAAACGCCATATCTGCGCCACTGCCCGGATAATGTAGCGGCTCCCCTTCGTCCTTGAGCAAGGCTGCATAGAGCCCGATGGCGGCGATCGGGTTCATCGCGGCACCGACCGCGTCGCCAAAGACAATCTGGGGCCGTATGATGGTCAGCTCCCAGCGCGCATCCGTCTGTTTCCTGCGCAGATAGTCTTCCTGGTTCCAGTAGAAATTGGCCTGGCTCTTCAGCTCGTCGCGGTCCTCGCGCGCCGGGACCGGAATCCGGCGCACATGTGCACCGTACGCTTTGGTACCCTGCAGCAGGCAGACATGTTCAAGTCCCCGCGCCGCCCGCGACAGAGGCTCGAACAGGTGTCGCAGCATGATGTCATTGCGGGCGATCTGGTCCTCGGCAATCCAGCCGGCCGCAAGATCGTCCTTTTCATAGAGCGCGGCGTAGACAAGGTGGGTGACATCGCCAAGGCGCGTGAGCGCCTCGTCACAAGCCTGCGCATCCATGAGGTCGAGTTCAAGAAATCCAGCACCATGAAGCTGCGGGCAGCGGCGACTGAGTGCCGTGACCTTAAAATCTTTAGCCCCCGCATAGGCGCGCAGTACGGCGTTGCCGACAAGGCCGGAGGCGCCGGCCACCAGGATATGCTTCATTTGCGACCTCCTGCAGGGCAGCAGAGCCTTGGGCTACACACCCCTGAACGCCTGCACCCTACTGGCTCTGCCGGCAGGATGGCAGCATGGCGCGCACCTGTCTGTCCCCGCACATGCTGTCCCTCCATCCTCGTCGGGCAGAGTTCAGATTCCGATCTCCCGATCGTTCCTGCCGGCTGCACGCTGCGCCTTGTAGTCCGCCACCATCTCGTCGAAGTTTTTCCGGCGGGGGCCCATAAAGCCGAAGAGAAAAGCCGCAACCTTGCGCATCTGGATCTCCTCGGAGCCCTCCGTGATGCGATAACGTCTATGGTGGCGGTAAATGTGCTCAAATGGCTTGTGCCTGGAGTAGCCCATGCCGCCGTGGATCTGCATCGCGCGGTCGGCTGCTTCGCAGCACAGGCGGTTTGCCCAGTAATTGCACATCGAGACTTTGTCGGAGAGCTGTTTTGCCACCTCGGTGGACGTCATCTGGTCCATCTCCCAGGCGGTCTTGCGGATGAGCAGCCGCAGCATTTCGGCCTGGGTCGCCAATTCCACCAGCGGCCACTGGATGGCCTGGTTCTGCGCCAGTTCCTTGCCGAAAGGGCGGCGCAGCCTTGCATAACGCACGCTCTCCTCGATGCAGTAGACGGCTGCACCCAGCGATCCTGCGGCCTGGCGTATGCGATTTTCGTGCACGAACAGCTGGGCGATCGGAAGCCCGTTATCCTTTGCGCCCAGTATGGCGCTGTCGGGCACCCACACGTCGGTAAAGCTGACCCTGGGGTGATCGGTGGGCATGTTGAAGGTCCACAGATACTCCTCCACGCGAACCCCGGGCGCATCGGCAGGCACCAAAAAGCAGGTGATACCGCGCGCATCGCCGTCCTCTCCAGAGGTGCGGGCGAAAAGGGCGCAATGCGTCGCCACATGCATCCCGGTAGTCCACATCTTCTGACCATTTATCCGCCAGCCCGCAACGCCATCGCGAACTTCAGGTGTTCCCCGTGTTTCCATATGGGTCGCGTCGGAGCCGTGGCTGGGCTCGGTCAGGCCGAAGGTGATCCGCCGCGTGCCATCAAGACTTCCTGGTATGAACTCCGCCTTCTGCTCGGCGGTACCGAAGTCGCGGAACATCAGCACGAAGGGATTGTTGCCCACAATCGAGTGCTCGTTCTGCAGATCGTTGTGCAGGCCGAGGCCCTTGGCGGCGAGGTGCTCGCGGATCACGGCCATCCAAAGGTTTGACCCATCGCGCCCACCGAACTCTTTGGGAAGCGCGAAGCGA
>JAGWRJ010000651.1 GCA_028869725.1 Alphaproteobacteria bacterium
AATGCGCTGATTGCCCATTGCGGCGACAGCCTGAAGGGCGTGGGCGGTGTCGTCCGTCCGGGCATCGTCCATCGCCTCGACAAGGACACCACCGGCCTTCTTGTTGCGGCCAAGACCGAGAAGGTGATGACAAGCCTTGCCAAGCAGTTTGCCGCGCATGCCATCGAGCGGGCCTATCATGCGGTGGTGTGGGGCGCACCGCGCCAGATGGAGGGCCGGATTGAAGGACAGATCGGCCGCAACCCCTTCGATCGCAAACGCATGGGGGTTGTTCGCGGAGGCGGCAAGGAGGCACGGACCCGATATCGGACTTTGGAACGTTTTGGCCCTTCGACGCAGCCTTTCGCAGCATTGGTCGAATGTCGGCTCGAGACCGGCCGGACCCATCAGATCAGGGTTCATCTCACCCATTTGGGACACCCTCTCATTGGGGATCCCACCTATGGGCGGGCCCGCAGCGTGCCGCGGGGGCGCAGTGAGGCGCAGCTTGCGGCCTATGGCGCTGCCTCCGGGTTTGCGCGCCAGGCGCTGCATGCGCGCTTGCTCGGGTTTCATCACCCCGTGCTCAATCGCACGATGCGGTTTGAATCGGACTGGCCGGACGACTTTCGGGGTCTCGTCGAGGCACTTCGTCTTCTCAATGCCGCCTGAAACCTCGCCTGGGATCGGCGGATCCGCACCCTTGATTCTGGCGCCGGGGCTTCCCATTTTACCTGGATCGCTCCGGCCATTTTTGGCGGGGCGCTCCCGTCCACTCCGCCCTCTGTCGCGTTGTCGAAGGGAGTGGAGGGACGCTTTGCCCGGTGGCTGTGGCGCCGGGAGGACCAGGACCAAGGGGGCCTGATTTGATGAGTAGCCGAGGAGTGCCGGCGCTGACAGGCGAGAGCGGCCTGTCACGTTATCTGTCTGAAATCCGCAAATTTCCGCTGCTAGAGCCGGAAGAAGAATACATGCTGGCCAAGGCCTGGAAGGAACACCAGGATCCGGAGGCGGCCCGCCGGCTGGTCACGAGTCATCTGCGCCTCGTAGCCAAGATCGCAATGGGTTATCGCGGCTATGGTCTGCCGATCTCCGAGATTGTCTCGGAAGGCAATGTCGGTCTGATGCAGGCCGTCAAACGCTTCGAGCCCGACAAGGGATTCCGGCTTGCCACCTATGCGATGTGGTGGATCCGTGCCGCGATCCAGGAATTCATCCTGCGTTCGTGGAGCCTCGTCAAAATGGGCACCACGGCCAATCAGAAAAAGCTGTTCTTCAGCCTGCGCAAGGCCAAAAGCCAGATCAATGCCCTGGAAGAAGGTGACCTGACACCTGAGCACGTGCAGGAGATTGCCCACAGGCTCGGTGTTCCTGAGCACGACGTAGTGGACATGAACCGTCGTCTTTCGGCACCGGATTCCTCGCTTAATGCACCGGTAAAAAGCGAATCGGATGCAGAGTGGCAGGACTGGCTGACGGACGACAGTCTTGACCAGGAAGCCATTCTGGCGGGAAGCGAAGAACTCAATGAGCGACGCGAACTTCTCAGCACGGCGCTTGGTGAACTCAACGAGCGAGAGCGAGAGATCATTGCGGCGCGACGTCTGCAGGACGAACCCTCAACGCTTGAGGAGCTGTCGCAAAAATACGGCATCTCGCGCGAGCGCGTGCGCCAGATCGAGGTGCGCGCCTTCGAAAAGCTGCAAACGCAGATGAAACGCGCTCTTGCCGAACGGCGCAGCCATATCCGTTCGTCCGAGGCGAGCCACGCGGCAGGCGCATAATCCTCTTGCGGCCCATGCGCGAGGCCTTTGGTCGCGTCCAGTCGTGGCATGACTTGTTTTACCGCAGAAGGCGCGGCACTTTTCGGCCATGCCAGTCGCCGCCCATGTCAGTCCCGACCTTCTGATTTTCCTCGGCGTCGCCGCGGTGATCGTACCGCTTTTTGCCCGCCTGCACCTGTCATCAGTACTTGGTTTTCTGGCGGCCGGCGTTTTGCTTGGACCGTTCGGCTTGGGTGCCCTGGCCCGGTATGTGCCGTTTCTTGCCTATGTGACCTTCGATAATCCTGACCGCATGGCGGCGTTGGGAGATTTCGGGGTTGCCTTCCTGCTATTCATGATCGGACTCGAATTGTCCTTCGACCGGCTACTGCGCCTTCGCCGGCTGGTCTTCGGACTTGGACCTGCCCAGGTCATCATCTGCTCGGCAGCCATTGGCACGATCGCCTATCTGCTGGGCGCCCAGCCGCGATCGGCTGTCGTCTATGGCACCGCGCTGGCCCTGTCCTCGACCGCGATCGTGCTGCCGTCCTTGTCCGAACGGCGTCGCCTCAATACGGCAGCGGGACGGACCAGCTTTGCGATCCTGCTCTTCCAGGACCTGGCGGTCGCACCTCTGCTCTTCATGCTGACGCTACTATCGCCGGATAAGGGACCGCATTCGGGCTGGAGCGCAGTGTGGGCCCTGGGAACCGGACTTCTGGAGTTCGCGCTTCTGGTCGGTCTCGGGCGGCTGGTGCT
>JAGWRJ010000652.1 GCA_028869725.1 Alphaproteobacteria bacterium
AACCACGATAATGCTACTGCGTCATGGTGATCAGGGTTGGCCCAGAGCCGCCACAGGAAACCTGCAACAAAATGATTCCGCAGACTCCCGGCACAAATACGTCCTTGCGCGCGGAAGTGATCAGCGCACTTCGCCAGGCGAGCGCTGAAACCGGGTCCGACTTCAAGTATCTCCTCGGCACGGCAATGCGTGAGAGCAGCTTGCTCCCAAATGCACATGCAGCCGATTCGTCAGCGTCAGGGCTGTTCCAGTTCGTACAGCAGACCTGGCTCGGCATGGTCAAGCAGTATGGGGCCAAATTCGGCCTGGGGTCCTATGCCGGTGCCATCCAACGCGAGCCGGATGGTCACTATGTAGTGGCAAATCAGGCTGACCGGGCTGCGATCCTGTCGCTACGAAATGATCCAAAGATATCGGCGCTGATGGCGGGCGAATACACCCAGCAAACCCGGTGTCAGATGCAGGCACGGCTGGGACGCGATGTATGCGGTGGTGAACTCTACGCCGCCCATTTCCTCGGGGCTCCAGCTGCATGCAAATTGATCGAGATGGCAAACCATCAGCCGGACGCGAGTGCGGCGGCGTGCTTCCCGGCCGCAGCTGCTGCCAATCGCACGGTGTTTTTTCATGCCAATGGGACGCCCAAGACAGTGGGCGAGGTCTATCAATGGGCGCTGAAGCAGCCGGGTACTGCATATACTGCGGCCCGTCGCGTTCTAGCCTCCACGCCGGCATCCTCCCGTAGCGTAAACCAGCTTAGTCCGGCCGATCTTGAGGCAGCCCGCCAGGGCAGCAATCCCGTTCAGAGCTTCTTCGCAGCAGCCCAGGCTCCTAACGACCTATCCACGCTGGGGCTGTTCCGCGATGCCCCGGCATCGGCACCGCTGGACACAGCGCCTATTCCGCAGACCCCATTCGCACTGAGTCCTGAGGTTATGAGCGTACTGGTCGCGCTCGATCCCGCCAGTGCTCTGTCCACAAGTGCCGATTCCAAGACCAGCTAAAGCTTGGCCCACTCGCAGATCTGTGCCTACACTTGGGGACAAGTGAGGAACCATGTCTGCTACCACCATCCCAGCCGCAACCATCCTGATCGTACGAGACAGTCCACACGGGCTCGAAGTGTTCATGGTCAAACGTCACCATCAGATCGATTTCGTCGCCGGCGCGCTCGTCTTCCCTGGCGGAAAGGTTACGGTGGGGGATGGTCAGGAGGCGTTACGCCAATATGCAGATGGCGTTGAGGACATCGACACGGAGATGCATGGCGTACTGGCTGCGGCGATCCGTGAGGCATTTGAGGAGAGTGGCATCTTGTTTGCGCGCCCAGCTGGCGAAACGGAGCTGGTGTCGGGCACTAGGCTCATTGAGCTGGCGAGTTACCGTCGGCGTCTGGAAACACAGGAAATTACGCTGCTCGAAATGTTGCAGCGCGAGCAGCTGCGCCTTGCATATGATCGCTTGGTTCACTTTGCTCACTGGATTACGCCAGAAAACATGCCAAAGCGCTTCGATACGCATTTTTTCGTTGCCGAAGCGCCAGCCGGACAAATTGGCACACACGATGGCCGTGAATCCGTGGATTCGCTTTGGATCACGCCACATGACGCTATTACTGATCGAAAGCGCTGGAATGTGATTTTTCCGACCAAGCTCAATCTAATGAAACTTGCCAGGTCCGGCAGCGTCGCGACCGCCCTTGACGCTGCCCGTGCCAGCCAGCCACTTACAGTGACCCCCTGGGTTGAGCAAACACCTGATGGTAGTGTGTTGCGCATCCGCGACGATGCCGGATACGAGCAGACACAGGCTTTGCTCAAGGACTCTCTCTAGAAGGTTTTGGGAGAGGGCGCAGATGTGCGCCAGAGCGACGCGTCGATGCGCAGCTCCGGTCCTAGGCGCTGGATCTGGAAAGACATTGTCTGACCTGATTTTCGAGTTCCGCCGCTAGCAGGTTGGCGGTAGGGTCGTCTGCGTCGAGCATGTTTCGCTGTTTGGCGATCACCTGGACGGCGCTGACGTGTGCCTCAACCAAAGTTGACGGTGCGGGCAGGTCCAGATGGCAGAGCAGGTTGCAGAGTGAGGTGGTGACACGGCTGATGAGCGGAAAGCCGAAGTTCAGGCCGGCAATCCGCAATTCATCAGCCGCGGCTGTAAGCAGGGTGCGCCGGCGCGCATCGGGATTTTCGCGATAGGCAATAAAGGCATCCTTTAGAGCTGCGACATCCTTGCTGATCCAGTCTGAAAACTCCGGGGCGAGATCGGCTACAGCCGCTTCCGCACGCTTGATCGCTGCCATGTCGATGCCAACAAAGCGCCCGCCCACGCGTGCCTTCAGCATGTTGGGCGGCATGAAAAGCTCGATGGGTGGCTCTTTACTCAAGGTGCTATCCTTCCTGCTCAAGCCACGGCGTCGAATGGATTGGACTCTGTGGCGGTGGCAGTGCTTTCAGCGGCCCTGCGCTCGGGCCCGAGATAATTTTCGTGCTCTCTACGACGACGGCACGGACCAAAATAGGATTTTGTCCGCACGAAGGGACGCGGATTCTCGATGACCGAGATCAGCCGTGTCATGATGCTGTTGACCGAGACAGGTTTGGCCAGGAACTCGTTACAGCCGGCATCCCGCGCTTCCTGCACCCGCCCCAGCTGCGTATGTCCACTCAGCATGATGATTGGAACAAAGGGATTGGGACTGGCTGCCGAGGTGCGGATCATCCGCACAAGCTCAATCCCACTCTTGCCGTCGGTCATCCAGTCCATGAAGAGAACGTCAGGATTAACGTCGCGCATGGCTTGCCAGGCAGCCTTTGCGGAGTCGGCCTCATAGACATTTGCGACACCAAACGCGCGCAAGATCGTGGAGATGAGCTTACGCATATACGCATTGTCGTCGATGACGAGCAGCCGCAATCGGTCAAAGCGATAACCGCTCATGTTAGATCCGTGATTCCCCGACAGGTTGGGATTAAGATACCCGTTACTGCTTAACGTGAGGTGAAAGCCGAGGGCCTAGTCGAGGAACTGCTCGCGGAGAATGCGCTCGTTAAGGCTATGGCCGGCGTCAAAGAGCATAGTCACGGCGATTGAGCGGTCTTCTGCGACTTCCACTGCAGTCACGTCCCTGACCTCGAAGTTGTCAGCCACCGCGCTGACCGGTCGCTTGTCAGCCTCAAGAATTTCAAAGCGGGTGTGAGCCCGATGCGGTAAGAGAGCGCCGCGCCAGCGCCGCGGGCGGAATGCGCTGATGGGAGTTAACGCCAGCAGGTCTGAGTCGATCGGAAGGATGGGGCCATGGGCCGAAAGGTTATAGGCCGTACTTCCAGCTGGTGTGGACACCAATATGCCGTCGCAGACCAATTCGTTAATGCGCACCTTCCCATCAACCAGAATGCGGATTTTGGCGGTTTGTCGCGTCTGGCGCAGCAGTGAGACTTCGTTGAAGGCGAGCGCCTCCTCGACCTTTAGATGGGTCGTGGCCCGCATACGCAGGGGATGCAGCTGGGCCGCTTCCGCGACAGTCAGCCGTTCCTCCAGACCGTCAACTGCGAAGCTATTCATCAGAAAACCAACGGTACCAAGATTCATGCCGTAAATGGCTTGGCCTCGGCCGAGAAAGGCATGCAAGGTCTGAAGCATGAACCCGTCACCACCCAGAGCGACGATGATGTCTGCATTGCTGGCGCCGACATCCCTGTAACGAGCCCGCAGTTGGTCGAGCGCGGAGCGGGCTTCCTCGGCCGACGAGGCTACAAAATGCAGCTTGAGCATCGCCGCTAGCCTCCGGTCATGGACATATGACGGGCCACGGCCGGCGTACGTCGCATGCGATCGATCACAAAATCATGTCCTTTGGGCTTGCGTCCGATCGCTTCGTCAATGGCAGCCAGAAGTAGCGTATCATCGTTGCTGGCCCGCAATGGCTCGCGTAGATCCGCAGCATCGTCCTGGCCAAGGCACATAAAAAGCCTTCCTGTGCAGGTCAGGCGGACACGATTACAGCTTTCGCAAAAGTTGTGACTGAGCGGAGTGATGAGACCCAGGCGTCCTCCGGTCTCTGCGACGTCATAATAACGTGCCGGCCCTCCCGTATGGTGCTCGCTCGGCTGTAGCGTGAACTGACGTGCGAGATCAGCCTTCACCTGTGATAGGGGCAAATAACGTTCGCTGCGGTCCTCATCAACGTCTCCCAATGGCATGGTTTCGATGAGGGTCAGATCCATGCCTCGCGCGTGGGCCCACTGCAGCATCGGAACGATTTCGTGCTCGTTCAATCCCTTCAGTGCCACCATGTTGATCTTGACCTTTAATCCGGCGTCCTGGGCAGCCTCAATGCCCGCCAGAACCCTGCTCAGTTCGCCCCAGCGGGTAATCTGGGCAAACAATGCGTCGTTTCGACTATCGAGTGAGACATTGATACGCCGGACGCCAGACTCCCACAGCGGTCGAGCATAGCGTGCCAGTTGCGTACCGTTGGTCGTCAGGGTCAGCTCGGATAGACCGTGACCTAGTTTCTGCCCGAGCTCCTCAAAAAGGTGCATGACGTTGCGGCGGACCAGAGGTTCACCCCCGGTGATGCGCAGGCGAGTTACGCCTCTGGCGATGAAGGCGCTGCAAACACGGGCAAGTTCCTCGAGACTGAGCATGTCGGCCTTCGGCAGGAAGGTCATGTGCTCGGACATACAGTAGACGCAGCGCAGGTCGCAGCGGTCTGTA
>JAGWRJ010000653.1 GCA_028869725.1 Alphaproteobacteria bacterium
AGCGCAGGATAAATCGGTGCGAGGTAATAGGCTTTGCCGTGCAGTGCGACGAACAGCGCAAATACCACCGCCCAGGCAATGGCGAGGGCACGGGCTGTGGCGAGAGGGGGCCTGACCGCACCTGCCAGGAGACCACACAGCGCCACCACCATGCCCAGAGGGCCCGCGAGAAAGAACTGCTGCCCGAAGAATTCGAGCGGAGATAGGACGACGTTTTTGCCATTCACAGCCGCCGCTCCGAGCTGCAGAAATGGCCAGTGATGGGCCTGCTGCCACAGGACATTGGGCAGTACCATCACCGTCGCAATGAGGGCCGCAAGATAGACCCAGGGGCGGATCAGAAAGCTGCGCTCGCGGGTTGCCAGAAAACCTACGATCAGCGCGACGACGAAGAACGTGATCGAGTACTTGCTTTCGAGGCTGAATCCTATGATCAGGCCAACAACGATCCACCAGCGCTCATTACGTGTCTGCTCGATACGGGTCAGAACCCAGACGAGCCCGAGCCAGGTCAGGGCCTGAAACAGGTCGGTGATGAACAGCAGCCCAGAAATCAGAAGATAGGGCGACAGAAGTGCACATACACCCGCCAGCCACTGGGCATAGCGTCCACCGCCCACCACCTCTGTGAACTGCGCCGTCAATCCCACCGTCAGCGCCGCGACCAATGCGGGCAGAAGCCGAAAAAGAAGAAGCCCGCCACCACTGAGGGTGTAGGACAGGGCCGCGAGCAAAGGTACGAGCGGAGGCTGATCGACATAGCCAAAAGCCGGATGCTGCCCGCAGACGATGAAATAAAGCTCGTCGCGGAAAAACCCGTACTGTCCATTGGCAATGAGATGCAGGCCAAAGGTGACAAGTCCGAGAACGATGGATGGACGGGACCAGTCGAACGTCTTACTGGATGCCACGCTGCGCTTGCCAACCGTCATACGTCCCCCCGACGAAGTGCGGAATGCACCGTAAAATCCAGCATGGCAGTGCAGCTTTCAGTCCACAAGCTGCCTTTTGACGTGCAGTAACGTCGCCCCTACGCCCGCACCGACAACAAACCGGAGCTGTGTCGGAAGAACATGGGCAGGGCCCCATGCGGCAATGCGATGAGGGTGAGGTGCGGCGGACACCACAGGCGGGCTATGCCGCCTGCTGTGCCAGCTGGGCGAGATGACCTACGAGATTTTGCACGCCCTTGAGACGGGCCTGCGGGGTTTCCCAGCTGCGCGTGATGACCACCTTCTGGTCCGGACGCACCTTCATGGTCGCGGCATGCTCGGAGATCAGCTTCACGAGACCGACCGGATTGGGGAACATGCCACCGCGGAAGGAAAGTGTGGCGCCCTTGGGACCGGCCTCGATTTTTTCCACCATGGCGGCCCGACACTGATGCTTGAGGGCAACGATCTCGAGCAGGGATTTGACCTCTTCGGGCAGCGGACCAAAGCGGTCGATCAGCTCCGCGGCGAAGCCTTCCATCCCCGTCCGGTCCTCGATTTCGGCGAGACGACGGTAAAGGGCCATGCGCAGATTGAGATCCGGCACATAGTCTTCCGGAATGAGCACGGCCGCGCCGATATTGATGGTGGGTGACCATTGTTCGCCCAGTTCACTCGTCTCATCGCCGGTCTTGAGGCTGGCCACGGCCTCTTCGAGCATTTCCTGGTAGAGCTCGATGCCAACCTCGCGCACGTGTCCGGACTGCTCCTCGCCCAGAAGATTACCCGCACCACGAATGTCCAGATCGTGGCTCGCCACCGAGAAGCCGGCACCGAGCTGATCGAGCGATTGGAGGACCTGAAGCCGCCGCTCCGCGGTTTCAGTCAGCTTCTGATCTGCCGGCGTCGTGAGATAGGCATACGCACGCTGCTTGGCACGGCCGATGCGTCCACGCAGCTGATAGAGCTGGGCGAGACCGAACATATCGGCGCGATGGACGATCAGCGTATTGGCAGTCGGAATATCAAGGCCGCTTTCGACGATGTTGGTCGAGACGAGTACATCCACCTTGCGGTCATAGAATGCGGTCATCACCTCTTCGAGGGCTGTGGGCGACATCTGACCATGGGCGACAGCAGAGCGCACCTCGGGCACTGTCGCCCGCAGGAATTCCTCCGCTTCGCGCAGGTCGGCAATGCGTGGCGCGACATAGAAGCTCTGACCACCGCGATAATGCTCGCGCAAGAGCGCCTCGCGAACGATAAGCGGATCAAACGGCGTCACGAAGGTGCGTACTGCCAGCCGGTCGATGGGCGGGGTGGTAATGAGCGACAGATCGCGCACGCCGGAGAGCGCCAGCTGCAGCGTCCGCGGTATGGGCGTTGCAGTGAGCGTCAGCATGTGCACATCGGCCTTGAGCGCCTTCAGCCGCTCCTTGTGGCCCACCCCAAAATGCTGCTCCTCGTCGACAATCACAAGGCCAAGGCGACGAAATGAGATCGACTTGGCGAGCAGGGCATGGGTTCCAACAACGATGTCGACACTGCCGTCGGCCAGTCCTGCCTTGGTGTCGCGGGCATCCCTCGCATCGACGAAGCGCGACAGCTGGCGCACCTTGAGCGGAAACCCGGAAAAGCGTTCAGAAAAGCTCTTGTAGTGCTGGCGCGCAAGCAGCGTCGTGGGTACCACCACGGCCACCTGAACACCGCTCATCGCGGCGACGAAAGCTGCGCGCAGCGCCACCTCGGTTTTGCCGAAGCCGACATCGCCGCACACGAGCCGATCCATCGGCCGGCCCTTGCCGAGATCTTCGATGACGTCGGCAATGGCTTTCTCCTGATCCTCGGTTTCCGAGTAGGGAAAGCGGGCGACGAACTCGGCGTAGATCCCGTCGGGGGGCTCGATGGCGTCAAGCTGCTTGAGTTCGCGTGCGGCGGCGATGCGGATCAGCTCTGCCGCCATCTCGCGCACCCGTGCCTTCATGCGGGCCTTGCGGTTCTGCCAGCCTGCGCCACCGAGGCGATCGAGCGGCGTCGTGCCTTCATCCGCACCGTACCGGGTCAGAAGCTCGATGTTCTCGACCGGAAGAAACAGCTTGCCGCCCTCATACTGCAGTTCAAGGCAGTCATGCGGCGCGCCCAGCGCATCGATGGTCTTCAGCCCGAGATAGCGGCCAATGCCATGCTCGATATGTGTGACAAGATCGCCCGGCGCCAGGCTTGAAGCTTCCTGCAGGAAATTCTGTGCCCGGCGTGCCCGGGGGCGCACCATGCGATCGCCGAGAATGTCCTGTTCGGCGAGAAAGACAAACTCGCTGCTTTCAAAGCCATGTTCGATGGGCAGCACGGCGATGCCCACCGCCGCCTTGTGGAGCTTGCCGGCATCCGGCCAGTCCCGGATTGGGCGAATGGGCGAGAGGCCGTGATCTGAAAGCACACCGCCCAGCCGGTCGGCGGAGCCGTCGCTGAAACCGGCGACAAAAATGCGCTTGCCAGCCTGCTGCAGTGATTTGAGGTGAGCGTTTGCGGCTTCGAAGACATTGACGTTGCCAGCTGTGCGCTCGGGGGCAAAGTCGCGGCCACGTCGGGCTCCGGCATCAACGCTGGTCTTCGATTCAGGTGCGGTAAAGGGCGACAGATCGCGGACCCGATGACGGGCGAGCGCCGCCGTCCACTCCTGCTCGGAGAGATAGAGCGCAGAGGTGGGCAGTGGACGGTAGGGTGCACCGCCTTCTGCATGGGCATTCTGCATCTGCCGGCGCGTCTCGTAGTAATCCTCGATCAGGTCGGCGCGGGCCTTGCGCGCTTCGTCGGTCTGGTGCGCAAGGAGCACCAGACTGCGCGGCAGGTAGTCGAACAGCGTATCGAGCGAATCGTGAAACAGGGGCAGCCAGTGCTCCATGCCCTGGTGCTTGCGCCCAGCAGAGACCGCAGCGTAAAGGGGATCATCCCCCGCCGGACCGAATGCCGCCACATAGCCCGTGCGAAAACGCGTAATCGACGCCGGATCAAGCCCTGCTTCGGTCGCTGGCAGCAGTTCGATCTGGGCCACCTGATCCTTGGACAGCTGGGTGTCGGGATCAAAGCGACGGATGGCATCGAGCGTAGAGCCGAAAAAATCAAGCCGCAGGGGCATATCCGCACCCGGCGGCCACAGATCGACGATGCCGCCGCGCAGGGCAAAGTCGCCGGGTTCACGGACGGTGCTGCTGCGCACATAGCCATTGCGCGCCAAAAAACCGGTCAGGTCCTCATGGATGATGATGTTACCGACATGGGCAAAGAAGCTGGCTTCGGCAATGGTGGCGCGCGGCGGTACCCGCTGCGTCAGCGCATTGACGGTGGTGACGACGATGCCCGGACCGGATTTTTCATCCCGGCGCGCGAGGCGCGACAGGGTGGCAAGGCGTGTCGCTTCAATATCGGGCTTGGGCGATACCCGGTCGTAGGGAAGACAATCCCACGCCGGAAAGTGAAACAGTGGAACGTCTGGGGCAAAAAAGGCGATCGTCCGCAACGCCGCGTCGGCTCTGGAGCCATCGGCCAGCACGAACAGAACGGTGGATGCCGAACGCTGCGCCGCCTCGGCGGCAAGATAGGCGTCAAAGCCCTCGGGTGCGCCGGAGACGACAAAGCGGCCTTCGGCCTTCGCAATATAAGAGATACGTTCCAAGCTTAGCGGATCCAGTCGGGGCTCTGCCTCCGGCACAATGCCTTCAGCTCTTCGAACACGGTAGTCTGATGGGATGGCGGCACCTCGGCCTTGCCCTGCAACCAGAGCCAGACATCCTGGTCCGGCAGGTCGAGCAGCGCCTCATAGGCATCGAGTTCGGCCGGGCCGAGCTGTGCCAGCCGATCGCGGGCGAAGGTGCCGAAGACGAGGTCGACCTCCTTGAAGCCGCGCCGCAGGCTACGAAAATAGAGCCGCTTACGGCGGGCGTTTTCAGGCGCGTCGTCGATGTCAGAGCCGTTCATGGGGGGCGATATAGCCATTTGGAATGCGACATTCCAGTGGCGCTTTGGCGCTGCACGCAGCAACGGGCGCTGGCGGGTGCCTGCGCCCGGCCGAAGCCGGCTCCAGGGGCGGGGCGCAGATCCTGCCCTCGAGGCGCGGATCTGGCCAGTGCGCCGGGAACGCCAGCGCCGCTTTGAAGACGGCGCACGCGCCACCGCGATCCTTCAAATCTCACATCGCACGAGCCTTGATCGTTCTGCATGCGCCCGTCAGTGGGCTGCGTCGCCTTCCTGCCTGATGTAAGTGTCGCGCGGGTCCCTGCTCCTGTATCCTTTGTCATCATGCGTCCTGCGATTCTGTTTCCTCTCTTCGCCGAGATCCGCAGTCTCACCGGTATCGGTCCCAAACTCGAACGGCTGATCGGACGGGCGGCCGGCACCCGTCTGGTCGATCTCATATTTTCCGTTCCCGTGGGCGTCATCGACCGCAGATATCGGCCGCGCATCGCCGATGCCGAGCCGGGTCGCATCGCAACCCTGACGGTCGAGGTGGTTGCGCATCAGCCGCCGCGTGACCGCCGTCAGCCATTCAGGGTCAAATGCCGCGATGCGAGCGGGTCTTTCGACCTCGTCTTCTTTCATGCCCACGCCGACTTTCTCGCACGGCAGCTGCCGCCCGGTGAGACGCGCGTGGTGTCGGGCCGCATCGAGTATTTCAACGGCCGCGCCCAGATGGCCCATCCCGACTACGTTCTGACCAAAGATGAAGCGCAGACGATGCCCGCCATCGAGCCGCTCTACAGGTTGACCGAGGGCCTGTCCCAGAAGGTGATGGGCCGGGCGGTGCGCAGTGCCTGCGAACGTGTGCCGGAGCTGCCGGAATGGCTTGATCCGCACTTCCTGCGCGCCCGTGGCTGGACCAGCTTCAACCAGGCGCTCAGCACCCTTCACAGTCCGCGCAGCGAAGCAGATCTGTCGCCAGCGACGCCGGCACGCGCCCGTCTTGCCTATGACGAGCTTCTTGCCAACCAGCTTGCCCTCATCATGATGCGCGAACGCCAGCGTGGCCGCAAAGGACGCACGGTGGTGGGCGATGGCCATCTGCGCAGCAAGGCGCTTGCCGCCCTGCCCTTTTCACTCACGCCCGCACAGCTTGCCGCCATCGCCGAAATCGACGCCGACATGGCATCGCCGATGCGCATGCTACGTCTGCTGCAGGGCGATGTCGGATCCGGCAAGACGGTGATGGCGATGCTGGCGCTGCTCAATGCCGTCGAGGCTGGCATGCAGGGCGCCTTCATGGCGCCGACCGAGCTTCTCGCCCGTCAGCATATGGAAGCGCTGGCCGCGATGGCCCATGCTGCCGGCGTGCGTCTTGCCCTTCTCACCGGGCGCGAACGCAGCGCGGCGCGCGCCGCGGTTCTGGCCGCGCTCAAGGACGGCGAGGTGGATATTGTCGTTGGCACCCATGCGCTTTTCAGCGAGGACGTTGCCTTTCGCGATCTGGGACTTGCGGTCATCGACGAGCAGCACCGGTTCGGCGTGCACCAGCGCATGCAGCTGCAGGGCAAGGGCCATGCGCCGGTCGATGTCCTGGTGATGACGGCAACGCCCATTCCGCGCACGCTGGCGCTGACCGCTTACGGCGATATGGATGTGACACGGCTGACAGGCCGTCCGCCGGGACGAAAGCCTGTCGACACCCGCGTCCTCAGTGCCGAGCGGCTGGAAGACGTCATCACGCATCTGCGCCAGGCGATAGACCGGGGCGCGCGCGCCTACTGGGTCTGTCCTTTGATCGAGGAATCCGAAAAGATTGATCTGGCTGCGGCCGAAGCGCGATACGCCATGCTCAAGGAGGCACTTGGCGCCGGGCATGTCGGCCTTGTCCATGGCCGCATGAAGACGGCCGAGCGCGATGCCACCATGGCTGCGTTCAAGGCAGGACAGAT
This sequence comes from Alphaproteobacteria bacterium, assembly GCA_028869725.1. Taxonomy (GTDB): domain Bacteria; phylum Pseudomonadota; class Alphaproteobacteria; order Micropepsales; family Micropepsaceae; genus Rhizomicrobium. The sequence continues at coordinate 6,839 of JAGWRJ010000653.1, forward strand.
CCAGGTCGTGGTGGCCACAACCGTGATCGAGGTTGGCGTCGATGTGCCAGAAGCCACCATCATGGTGGTCGAACACGCCGAGCGTTTCGGGCTTGCCCAGCTCCATCAGCTGCGCGGCCGTGTGGGCCGGGGTAGCGGTAAATCGACCTGTCTTCTGATCTATCACGGCCCGCTCGGCGACATCGCAAGGCAGCGTCTTAAGGTATTGCGCCAGAGCGATGACGGCTTCGTCATTGCCGAAGAGGACCTGCGCCTGCGTGGTGCGGGCGAGCTTCTTGGTGTCCGCCAGAGCGGGATCGAGGAATTCCGGCTCGCCGAGCTTGGCGTGCATGGTGAGCTGCTCGCTGCGGCGCGCGATGACGCGCGGCTCATATTCGCCAGGGACCCGCAGCTCAAATCGCCGCGCGGTGCTGCGCTACGGGTTCTTCTCTATCTTTTTGGTCGCGACGAGGCCGCCCGTTACCTAACGACAGGATAGAAGCGGGGCGCGGTTCGTGGTTTGGTGGCACCATGGTTGCTGAATTCATCCCACCTCTTGAAAAGGCTCTGGCACGCGCCTGGCCGGAATTTTCCCAGATCAAGGCAGCGGTGCGCCTTTCGGGCGGCGCGAGCCAGGAGACCTGGGCCATCGATGCGGAAATTGGCGAGACAACGGAGCATCTCATCCTGCGCCGCGCACCGGGAGGCCATTCCTCTCCCACTGCGGTGCCGCTTGCCACCGAGGCCGTGGTCATCGAGACCGTACGTGAAGCCGGCGCCAGGGTGCCGCGGGTGCGCTATGTCCTCAAGGACGAAGACGGCGCCGGTCAGGGCTATGTGATGGATCGCCTTGCGGGCGAAACCATCGCCCGCAAGATTCTGCGCGAAGCCGAATTTGCCGCTGTCCGCCCACATCTGGCGCGGGACTGCGGACGGGAACTGGCGCGCATTCACCAGGTCGAGACCAAGGCGCTGTCCTCGGTGCTGACAACGGTCGACGGGCCTGCGCAGCTGGCGCGCTACCGCGACATCTATGACAGCTATGACCATCCCGATCCGGTGTTCGAGATGGCGCTGAAATGGCTTGAGCCGCGGCTCATGCCGCCGGCAGAGGTCAGGCTTGTCCATGGTGATTTCCGTCATGGCAATCTTCTCATCTCGCCGCAGGGACTTGAAGCAGTCCTCGACTGGGAACTCGCTCATCTGGGTGATCCGCTCGAGGATCTGGGCTGGATCTGCACCCGCTCGTGGCGCTTCGGCGTCAATGAAAAGCCCGTCGGCGGGTTTGGTGCTTTGGAAGATCTGCTTGAAGCCTATGCCGAGACGGGCGGGCGCGCCTTCACGGTGGACGAGGTCAAGCCCTGGATCGTCTACGGTTCGCTCAAATGGGGCATCATGTGCATGACCATGTACCAGGGCTTTCGCAAGGACGGCTCGGTGGAGCGCGCAGCGATTGGGCGGCGGTCCTCCGAGGCGCAATGGGATCTCGTACGCCTGATCCTCCACGGAGACCTGTGACGATGATGGACCAGCCTTCGATCGTGGAACTGGTAGAGGCGGTGCGCAACTTCCTGGAGCAGCGCGCCCTGCCCGAACTGAAGGGGCACACCCGCTTTCATGCGCGCGTGGCCGCCAATGCGCTTGGTATCGTGGCGCGCGAACTGACGAAAGGTCCGGTGGCAGCGACGCGCGAACATGAGCGGCTCGCCGTTCTGACCGGACGCGACGGCACGCTCGACGAACTCAACCGCCTGCTGTGCACGATGATCCGCGACGGGCGCATTGCGCTCGACGATGCCCACCTTCTGGAGCACCTCGAGCACTCGGCCCACGACAAGATCGCCATCGACCAGCCGGGCTATGCGGGGCTCGCAGACTAGACCTTGCCGTCGCACTGATTGCCTTTGTGGCGGGCTCCTTGCTAGGTGAGGGGGTCTCTCACACCGGAGGTCCCCCATGAAAACCCGCGCCGCCATTGCCTTCGAAGCCGGCACGCCCCTTCAGATCGAGATGGTCGATCTCGAGGGCCCGAAGGAAGGTGAAGTGCTGGTCGAGATCAAGGCGACCGGCATCTGCCACACCGATGAGTTCACGCGCAGTGGCGGGGATCCTGAGGGCGCCTTCCCGGTCATTCTGGGCCATGAGGGTGCAGGCATCGTGCGCGAGGTGGGCCCGGGCGTCAGAGACCTCAAACCCGGCGATCATGTCATTCCGCTCTACACGCCCGAGTGCCGCGAATGCAAAAGCTGCACCAGCCACAAGACCAATCTGTGCACGGCCATTCGTGCGACGCAGGGCAAAGGTCTGATGCCCGACGGCACCTCACGCTTTTCGTTCAAGGGCCAGCCCATCCTCCACTACATGGGCTGCTCGACATTCTCGAACTACACGGTGATGCCGCAGATCGCGCTGGCGAAGATCCGCAGCGATGCGCCGTTCGACAAGGTCTGCTACATCGGCTGCGGCGTGACGACCGGCATCGGCGCGGTGCTCTTCACCGCGAAGGTCGAGGCTGGCGCCAATGTCGTGGTCTTTGGTCTGGGCGGCATCGGCCTTAACGTCATTCAGGGCGCAAAGATGGTCGGTGCCGACAAGATCATCGGCGTCGACATCAACCCGGCACGCGAAACCATGGCGCGCAGCTTCGGGATGACGCATTTCGTCAATCCCAAAACCATCAAGGGCGATGTGGTCGGCCACCTCATCGAACTCACCGATGGCGGCGCCGATTATTCGTTTGAATGCATCGGTAACGTTACGACCATGCGCCAGGCACTCGAATGCTGTCATCGCGGCTGGGGCCAGAGCATCATTATCGGCGTGGCGGGCGCCGGTCAGGAAATCTCGACCCGTCCCTTCCAGCTTGTCACCGGACGGGTATGGAAGGGCTCGGCCTTTGGTGGAGCACGTGGACGCACGGATGTGCCGCGCATCGTCGACTGGTACATGAACGGCAGGATTACAATTGATCCATTGATCACCCACACCATGCCGCTCGAAGACATCAACCGCGCCTTCGATCTGATGCATAAGGGTGAAAGTATTCGCAGCGTTGTAATCTATTAGACAGGATCAACGCCTTGAGCCTGGGGCGCAGGGTCGCAGCAGGTGCATGCGTGCTGAACACCTGCAGCGCCTGTGGCATGGTTGGCGCAGTCTGCATCGATTGTGAGCACAGAGCGCCGTGCGACGGGACACCCGGGGAACCGCACGGCCTGCCAGTCGGTTAGACACCCGTAGCCGGAAAGAGCAAAGCGCGATGTCCTCGTCCTCTTACCTGACCCTGGCCGACAGGTGTGCCCTGTCAACTGCAGGCTTTCTCGGCTTCTGTGTTGCAGCCCTGGACGTGATCGCCCTCATCGGCGTGCGCACCATCTTTTACGGACGCTTTGATCTCATGCTGGCGGAGTGGTCGCTCGGCACCGTCGCCGCCGGCATGCTCACGGTGTGGATCCTGGTCAGTCTGCTCTCGGGGATCGGCCGGATGCTGCGGCGCATGTCTGGTGCCAAGGAACCCCCGCCGCCGCACAGGCTCAGGCCTGCACTGCGTCGCACCGAACCCACGTTTCGCTAGCAGAGGCAGACGCGGCCGGCCAGGCCGGCCGCGTGCGTGCCATCAGGCGCCGAGGGCACCGATGATCGCCACCGAGCACACATTCATCATGGGCGCGCCGCCCAGATTGTGCGTAAGCCCGATCTTCGGATCCTTGAGCTGGCGCTCTCCGGCGCGGCCCAGAAGCTGCAGATACATTTCGTAGAGCATGCGCAGGCCCGAGGCACCGATCGGATGGCCAAAGCATTTAAGGCCGCCGTCGATCTGGCAGGGGACGCCGCCATTGGCGTCATAAAAGCCGTCCATGACGTCTTTCCAGGCTTCACCTTCCTTGGAGATGAAGAGATCTTCCATGGTGACAAGTTCGGTAATGGAGAAGCAGTCATGCACCTCCATCATCGATACTTCCTCGCGCGGCTTCTTGATGCCGGCTTCATCATAGGCGCGCTTGGCTGCGATGCGTGCCGTGTGGAAGTAGCTGCCATCCCAGGAATTATGCTGGCTCTCAAGACCGTTGGAGAGGGCCAGCTGCAGCGCTTTGACGGTGATGAGGTTCTTCTTGCCGAGCGATCTGGCGATCTCCGGCGTGGTGACGATGGCGCAGGCAGCACCGTCCGATACGCCGCAGCAATCGAACAGGCCGAGCGGCTCGGCGATCATCGGGGCATTGAGGCACATCTCTTCGCTGATTGCCTTGCGCAGATGCGCCTTGGGATTCTTGGTGCCATTGGCATGGCTCTTGACCGAGACATGGGCGATCGCACGCTTGAGGTCATCCTTGGAGACGCCATGCTTGGCCCGATAGGCCGACGCCAGCTGGGCAAAATTGCCCGGTGCCGACCCGTTGGCATTCCACAGCGGATTGAGGGTGCCCTGCTCGCGCTGTGGCAGGCCGCCATAGCCGGTGTCCTTGAGCTTCTCGACGCCAAGGGCGAGGGCGATATCGCAGGCCCCGGCCGCGACCGCATAGACCGCGCCACGGAAGGCTTCGGAGCCACTGGCACAGAAGTTCTCGACATGGGTGACCGGAATATTGGGCAGACGCAGCGCGACCGAGAGCGGCGTGCCGCCTTTGCCGACATTGACTTCATCCATTGCGGTGGAAAACCACGCCGCCTGGATCTGGCTGGTCTCGACGCCGGCATCCTGCAGCGCTTCCAGATAGGCTTCGACCATCAGCTCTTCGGCGCCGACGTCCCAGCGCTCGCCGAATTTCGAGCATCCCATGCCGATGATGGCGACCTTGTCCTTGATTCCCGATGCCATGAGCGTTCCTCCGCCAGTTCCTGAAATAGCGCAGGCGGCATTGTGGGCTCAGGCGGGCGCCCTTTCAAGCGGCCGTGGCGTCAGGCTGTGCGGTGATGTTTCGGTCGGCGCAGATCGCTGGCGAGGCCCTGGCCCATCAGGTCAATGAAATTGTCGCAGTAGAACGCGTCGAGCCAAGCATCCGGGCAGCCCTGCAGGCTTTCCCCAAAGCGCTTGAGGGGATTGCGGCCACCTTCCACATGCGGATAGTCCGAGGAAAAAAGGCAGATCTCCGGCGCCGAATTGGCGATGATCCAGCCGGCGTCCTCGTGGGGGTACGGGGTGACGCGGACCTGACGGCGCACGAATTCGGACGGCATCAGCGACAGCTTCTGCAGCCGGTCCTCTCCCTTGCGGAAGGCATTTACCCCGGCATCCATGAAGCGCATCCAGCTGGGAAGCCACGACGCGCCCAGTTCAATCACCCCGAATTTGAGTTCAGGGAAGCGGTCGAGCACGCCGTCGAAAATCATCGCGGCGAGCGAGAGCATGACCGAATGCGGGATCATCATGTAGCTGACCGAGGTGAAGTTCTCCTCGCCGCCATGAAAATCCTTCACCTTCGGCAGTCCGTTGCTGAAGTAGTCCGGATTGATTTTTTCCTCGCCGCCCACATGAAAGAGGATTGGCACACCCGCGTCCTGGGCCAGCGTCCACAGCGGATCAAAATCGATGTGGCTCGGTGAGTGGCCGGGCGGACAGCGCGAAGGGATAGTCAGTCCCTTGCAGCCTCGCGCGAGGGCTTCGAAGGCACAGGCAAGGCTGCGTCGCGGATCCACGAGCGGAATATAGGCGGTGGGCAGAAAGCGCCGGTCAACGCCGCAGAAATCGGCCATCATGCGGTTATGGGCAGAGGCGGTGGCGTAGGCGAGATCGACATTGGTGCGATCAAGATCGAAATTTCCCAGGCTCCAGGTGGTGAACACCAGCTGGCTGGCAAAACCCAGGGCATCCAGCGCGCGCGGGCGATCCTCCGCAATGAAGGCGCCAAGCGCCTCATAGTTCTTGCGCGTCAGAATGTTGGTCATTGCGCCGGCACGGAATTTGGGGTCGTCGTGCTGCGTACGTGCCTGGCGAACCCAGGTGCCGTTGCGCGGCCATGCCTTCAGCTTGGGCAGCGCGTCATAGTCCGCACGAAATTTCGGATCGAGATAGTCATCCAGACAATCTGCCAGCTCCATGAGATGGGAATCGGCATCATGCACGATGCGCCCTTCGACATAGGCCATCGACTACTCCTTCCAAACCCGCCTTTGGTGATCAAAGTCTAACTGCTCTTGGGGCAGGAGCAAGCGTGCGCAGAACTTTAGTGATGCGGAACATTATCCTATCTGCGCGCAGCCGGTGCGCAGACCACACGATCACCCGGTTCCTGACACACCGCGTGCAAATAACTCGGCTTCAAGGTTGATCTTGCTGCGCTTTGTCAACGCGCATTTACGGCAACCGAAAAACAGCGGCGCCAGACAGATGCGCGCGGCAGAGGACTGCGCGTCGCTGCGGCACGCATCTCACATTGCAGCTGCTGTTCAATGCACGGATGCGCACAGCCGAATCGGAAAAGTGCCTGCGTTGGTGGAGGTATTGCCCGGCAAACTCCACGCGGCAGAACATTGCTTGTACATGACAGTAATTTTACCTGCATGAGGCAGGTAACAGTCTGCGACTGGAGGGCCGCGTTCAGCACAGCTGGCTGCGAAACACTGCCATCTGGCTTGCGCCGCCGAGGCCTGGATGGCATCCCGCAATATCTTCGCAGGTCACACAATACTCGTTGCGTTCGGCAACGCCCTGCGACCAGCGCCG